>JBBSNU010000012.1:0-20567 GCA_038260455.1 Chroococcales cyanobacterium
ACACAGGCGTTTTCTTTGCCGGAACTGATTTTTCGGGGGATTCAAGTTATTCAATTGTCGAATATGTCCGATCGCCAGGAGGTGACTGTTGGCGGACAAATCAATCAGCAGTTGACGAAAAGCGAGTTTAAGCTTGACCGCAATCGCGCCACTACAGCATATATCAATCGCATCGGTCAGCGGCTGGCAGAGCAAAGCACTCGCCCGAATATTCCTTATACTTTTCAGGTGATTGATGACAACAATATTAATGCTTTTGCGACTATGGGCGGTTTTGTTTATGTGAATAAGGGTTTGATGGCGGCGGCGGATAATGAAGCTGAATTAGCCAGTGTCATCGCCCACGAAATCGGGCATATTAGCGCTCGTCACTCGATTAAACAAATGCGTCAAATGGCGATCGCCTCTGGTGTAGCTTCGGCGACTGGGCTCGATCGCTCTCGGGCGGTGCAGATTGGGGTGGAGTTGGCTTTGCGCCGCCCCCACAGCCGCCAAGCTGAGTACGAGGCTGATCAGTTGGGATTGGAAACTATGGGGCGATCGGGCTACGCTCAATCTGGGATGGTTGATTTTATGAAAAAGTTGCTCAATCAGTCTTCTCCACCGAGTATTTTGAGCACTCACCCGGCTACGAGCGATCGGATTGCTGCCATCAATGGGGCGATCGATCCGGATTTGGCTAGCGGTGAAGGTTTGAATAATGCGGCTTACAAGCTGGAAATTCGCCGACTGTTGCGATCGTCGTAGGTTTTCGTAGAGTGCGTTAGCAGCGGGTGCATTTCGATGAAGGGCGATCGGACTCAAGCTGACGCACCCTACAACTTTATTTAACCCTGCTGCTGAACAACAGGGAGCGTCTGAGTTGTCGGGAATGCAATCTGCGGCCTCAATTGTCGGACAACTTCGTCAAACGGCAAAATTCGGACTTGATTGTTAAACACATTTACCTGATAAACTCTGCGGTAATTCAGGTCAAATCCAGTCAGCCAGCCACTTTTTGGATGATAAGCGCCCGTGTCAATATCCAGCCACCCTTGGCCCCTGACTAATTCACCAGGCCTCACGCCCTCAAAGGTAAACGTGATCGTGTGACCGGTAATAATTAATTTATCTGGGAAATACGGTTTCGATATCGTGTGAAATTCTTTGCGAATCCAGCACAGTTGTTCGCTAGACTGTTCGTTAATTGGCATAGCCGGATGCACACCCGCGTGTACCAGCCAGATATCGCCTAAGTCAATGTACGTAGGGAGCGATCGCAGCCAATCTAAGTGTTTGTACGGCATCATCCCTGTATTTTTGTAGCTGGCGACTGTCGCATCCCCGCCACTGTACATCCAAAATTGCCACGCCCGCATATCCATCTGCCGCCCCGACAAAGCCTCCAGCATCAGTTGTTCGTGGTTTCCCAGCAGAGTTTGGTAGGGGCTGTGCTGCACAAAATCTAATACCTGAGCGCTTTTGGGCCCGCGATCGATTAAATCTCCCAAAAAATAAACGCGATCCTTCAAGCTCGGGGCAAGTGCCTCTAGCAAGAGCATTAAGCCGTCGTAATGCCCGTGTACGTCCCCGATAACAATGCGTCGGTACTCCACTGTGTTTATCCGCTTCCCTGACTCAAAACCCCAATTACTTGCTTATACCATCTGATTTTGATGCTATTTCCTCCATTCTTTTGCGAGGAGGGGTCTCACCCATTATAGTGCTTGCGATCAAGATTCAGTAACTTTCGCTAATATCTGTTTGCATTGCTACAGATAGCAAAACTCGCAAGCTTTTAATTGCGTTTCTGCAACTGCTGTTAGTGAGTCCATCTATTTTAGATTTTAGATTTTAGATTTTAGATTGACTCCAGAGTTATTTGTCGATCGATTCACTCAAAAATAACTCACTTCTTTAGGGTGCGTCAGTCAAGACCTATCTATATAAGTTAAAAATAATCCTAGCTGACGCACCCTACAATACCACGATCGAGTCAATCTATTTTAGATTTTAGATTCTTCGACTTGCTTCGGCTCCCTTCGACTTCGCTCAGAGCAAGACGCTCAGAACAAGTTTTAGATTTTAGATTTACTCCACAGTTATTTGTTGATCGATTAACTCAAAAATCACTTACTTCTGTAGGGTGCGTCAGTCAAGAGCTATCTATATAAGTCAAAAATAATCCTAGCTGACGCACCCTACAATACCACGATCGAGCGTTAACAGATATCACTGAGTCAAAGCTTTGAGAAAAGTCTGGAGTTCTGCCAAAAAACTTTTCTTTTTTAGCGGTTTAACAGGTGCGTTGGAATTAGGATCGGCGGTTCCCAAAGCTTTGTTTAAAATCCGCTCTAAATCGTCTCCAACGGGTTTTTGGGCGGTTTCAGAAATTAGTTCGTATTCGTCGTTTGTTTCCAGCCAAACTTGCCAGGGTTGCGGGTAACAGCGGAATAAAGCCGCATTGTCTAGGGGCCTGATGTAGTAGGAGGATTCGATTTTGTTCAGGAATCGATCGCGCAATTGGCGGGCTGCATAGCCTATCCCTATAGTAGCAACATCTTCGAGCCGTGGGTTGAGTATAATTACCGGGCGACCAGCCACTGCTAAGTATAGTTTTTCGACTTGCGCCACTTCTACCGCCGCCGGATTAACTAACAAAAACAGTTCGTCTTCCGGTGTTATTTTCTCTTCAATAGGGGTGCGGCTGCTGCCCAAATCAGTCACTTTAAACAGTGTTTCTCCCCAGTCGCGACGGGCGAGGGCTGCCGCACCGGTATCGGGAAAAAAGACTTTGACTCCTGAGTGAATTTCCTCAAATTCTGGGAGAAATTGTTGGGCGATAGACTGTGCTTGCAGTGCAATTTCGGGAAATACTAATTCGACTTGCAGGAGATTTTTGCCGTCCGAGAGGGCGGCGGCTGTTGCAATGCGCGATTGGGCGATCGCCTCGTCAAGATCCTTTGGCAGTTCTGTCATCAATCTTAATTATTTTTACTCGACTTCTCTCACTTTAATTTTACCGCATTAAGCTAATCAACACTAATACCAGTTTCATAAAGTAGCGCTAGATATTACCCCCCCAACCCCCCCGCGAGTTCGGGGTGGCTCAGACTTCATTTATAGCACATCTTTAGAAAAATGGTATAACATTCTATATCAAACAATCATGCAACCATGAGTGAGGTGCGCTTCGGGCCAAATCCTAAAAAGCACTTTAAATGTGCAAGCGCTTAAGCCACAAAAGCTAACACTGACACGGGCGACCCGGAACCTCCCAACAAACGTAATATTCCGATCGCCAAAGTGATGTCTGCGGCAGGTAACAAGTGAAGATTTGCCAGATTTTCCAGCACTATTCGCTGCTTTCCCAACACCATTTTGTTAACCGCAAAACTTTCATCTTGTCCCGGATCTACTCCGTGGGTGTCGGTTCCTATTCCGGCGACTGAGCGTTCTTCCAGCAAAAATTGAGTTGCTGCTTTGCTAAATCCGGGAAAGTGGCAAATTCTGCCTGCATCAGAATTGAAAAATGCTCGCTTGTCATCCCATTTTTCTTGCCATCCAGTATACAATAAAACTAGATTTCCCGGTTCTATAAGTTTGTGCTGTTGTTCCCAATTTAATATATCACCTACAGTTAAAGTGTAGTCAGGATTGGCAAGACTTGCCTCGCGGATGTCGATCGCAATTGCGGGCGAAACTAGCGACTGCGGCTCGTAATTATCAATGCTTGCGCCGGTGGGATCGAAGCTGTTGGGTGCGTTGATGTGAGTGCCGCTGTGTTCTCCTATTGAAAATTTTCGCAGGAAATAGCCGTGTTTTTCTATTTGAGATACGGTTTCAAATTCGATCGCCGGATCTCCGGGCCAGATGGGAATATTTGGATGAATTGCATGGGTTAAGTCGATAATTTGTCTGTAGGCGATCGTTTTTAAATTGTTTGAGTTAAAGTTGTTTGTCATCGGCAAAAATGAATAAAAATCGGCGGTTGAAAGCGCGACTATACAAGCTTTCGTCTGCAGTAATGAGGGACTCAAGAGTAAGATCGTGTCCGATCGATTATCATAATAAAAATGGTTCGCGCGTGTGTCTTGGAGTTGGTGACATGGAACGGACTGAAGTCCGCACTACAAGCCGGAGCGGACTGAAGTCCGCACTACAAGCCGAATTGACTGAGCGTTGCTTCCATCACATCCTTTGTTTGCCCGGAAACAGTATACACCAAAGCTTCTCGATAAACTCTCCCGGCCGGGTGCTGCGTACCGTTAGCCGCACCGCCGGAAACTACAACTGCAGCGTGCCCGCAACGTACCGCTAAGTCAATGGCTGCGGCTCGGAGCGCTAATTGTTCTGCTTTTGAGCTATGTTGAGATTGTCGAAAATTCTGTTTTAGCCGATCGAGCTTCTGCTCCAATTTTTGGCAAGCCGCCCCAATCACAGGCGAATCTTTAGCAGTCGCCGCCGCTGAAATTATATCCAATCCCGCTCGAATACAGCCAAAAGTAGCCGGCACAGAATTCAGGATATTTTTGTTGTCGTTTTCCGCAATCCACCCAACAGGTTTAACCGCAATTATTTCCGATTCATGCAGCAACCAATTATCGAGAGTTGCTGTTACAGTATTAGTCGAGTTCATCGCGATTAACGGCATGATTTCGCTGACTGCTATTTTACCATATTCACGATCGATATTGGCAAAAGGTAGCACACCAAAAACCGCGCGATTATCGGGAAGTAAAGCAGCTACAATAAACTTTTGAAACAAGCCAAAACCTGTGATCCAAGGAATATTCCCCGACAGTAAATAGCCATCCTTTATGGGAGTTGCGGTGACTGCCGGTTTGCCCGATCGCCTCAAATGCGAAAACCCAACACCTAAGCGTAACTCTTTTTGGGCGATCGCCCGCAAGTAGATACTTTTTAGCATTTCATTGTCGCTGTTGGCAATCATCGCAGTTGCGCTGTGGTGCTGAGTTTGCAGGAAAGCCAAAGCGCCAGAATATCGAGCCGTCAATTCCTGATATTCGTAAAAAACCTCCGGGGGAATCTCCGCGCCGCCCCATTTTTGGGGAACTCGCAACGCTAAGAGCGATCGACTTTCCAATCCAGCAACTGCTATTTTCAGCGCTTCCGAGTCGCTGTCGATGATTTCGGCGCGGGGTGCAACGCACTCTTTGAGATAACTTTCTGTGCTGTCGATAATATCCTGAAAATCCATTTTTTATGATGATTTTATAGAAAAATCGGCGGTTGAAACCACGTCTAGACAAACAAAACCCACCTCCGTGGGTTGAAGACAATGCGGCTTCTTCAGACTGGGCGGTTTCAACCGCCGTCTGATCTTTATTCTCTTCAGTCTGCGGAGGCAGACTTCGTTTGTGTAAACCTGGTTTCAACCGCCCTCTGATCTTTTGCGATAATTTATCCCCACACTTTCCAAGGAGCTTTCCCTTCATCCCAAAGTTCGTTTAAATACTTGTATTCTCGATAAGTATCCATTGCAAAGAAAAAGCCCTCATGACGGTAAGCCATCAATTGTCCCTCCGCAGCCAAACGCTGCATCGGCTCCTGTTCTAAAACACAGTCATCTTCACCCAAATACTCAAACACCCGGCGGTTAAATATCATATATCCAACACTAATCCAGCCGTCTATTTGGGGTTTTTCAGCAAATTCTACTACGCGGCTATCGCTATCTACATCCAAAATTCCAAAGCGAGAAATCGGGCGAAATGTAGTGACAGTTGCTAGCTTCCCGTGAGATTTATGAAACTCGATCAATCCCTCAATATCGACATCAGCAACTCCATCGCCGTATGTCACCATGAAATTATCGCGATCGATATATTTTTCTATCCGTTTTACCCGCCCTCCCGTCATGCTTTCCGCGCCAGTTTCAGCCAGAGTTACATTAAAATCTTGTTCGCGATGTTCCTCATGATAGGTAATGCTATTTTTGCGTCCCAGACAGACAGTAAAGTCATTGTTCATGGCTTCATAATTGAGGAAATATTCTTTAATCATGTTGCCGCGATAGCCCAAGCACACAATGAAGTTTTGGAAGCCGTAGTGGGCATAGATTTTCATGATGTGCCAAATAATCGGACGCCCGCCGACATCAACTAAAGGTTTTGGGCGAAATTCTGTTTCTTCTCTGAGACGAGTACCGAGGCCGCCAGCGAGGATAACTACTTGCATTTTTCCACCTTTTAAAAGCTCATCAATTAATGTATCATCAATTATTTGTATTTTTTAAAATCATTAACATTTTGTCATAGTGAGTGAAGCTTTGTAAACCGCAGAAATCATCCCCTATGCTCAATAATCCTAGGGTACGCACCGCTAACCTTAAATTTATGAATAATCGCAATCGTAGTAATTCTAGGGCGATGCACCGCGCACCGTATATTAAAATGCTGCGTGCAATCTTTAACTAATACCATTTTTCTAAAGATGTGCTATAGATGAAGTCTTAGCCCCCCCTTACTAAGGGGGGGTTGGGGGGGTAATATCTAGCGCTACTTCATGAAATTGGTATAACTAATGGTAAAATATGAAACAGAAAAAAAACAGTATACAACTCTGAAAATGAACATAATAAACAGCAATGAGAACTAAATTAGATCGCCTCAAACAGTTTTTAGATATAATAGGCGCGATCGCCTCAATAACAATCTTATTCCAATCGGCAATACCTGATGTTTACGCCACGGTTTTCGGGCCGGAAATCTCCACCATACCACAAACCACCGTAGCTTTTGTGCCTAGCATACCGGGCGGCGGATTGGATGCTCACGAAGCCGCAGGAGGACATACTTTAGAGCGACACGTTGGCAAAACAGAAGCACAACTAGGACAGCGACTCGCAAGCGAAACGAGAATTTCTGCCGCATCTTCTTTTACTGATCGTTCCATCGCCGAAGCGGCCATTGCGGAAGCAATGAACAGAAATCAAAGTGCGATCGACTCCTGGGTGAAAAGTCGAGGTAATCGTTATACGATCGACTACAATGCCAACAGAATCATTGGCATTACTCTGCGTCGCCGCGCATCCAAAGCAACTTCGGCAACTCGCCTGAGAATCGTCCTCCAGCGCAGCGCCAAATTACCTCCCGGATACTTTATTCTCACAGCCTATCCCCAATGATCAATCAATTTCCTCATTTAACCCAATTTTTCAGTTCCTACTTTCACCAAGACTGGCCGCTAGAAGCTGACACTCCCAGTGATGTAGTGAACAACTACCTAAGCGTCGAACCTGCAGAAAGTGTTGAAGCTGTATCGCAAGAACTCAGCAAACTGCTAGAAATGCCGATCGCCCCAGCCGACTTAGAAACATTCATCCTCGATGAATTAGGCTGTTACTATGACCCACAATCGGAAAATCAAACAGTCCGAGAGTGGTTGGAATCGGTGCAAAAATCTTTGAATAATCCCACCTAAACTCTATATATTTGTAGGGACACGGCACTGCCGTGTCCCTACAAGTTGTCCGCAATTCAATAGGATTGCTAGCTCACTTGCTAACCGTCAATAAGTAGCCTTCGTGGACGTTGAAATTAGGGATAACATAAGCCAAGCTGCCACTCCCCACCGAAAAACTTTCTTCTTTAACGGTGACAAGCTGTGGCACGGCTCCTTCTTGATTGTTGGGAATTTTTTCTAATTTTAGAGTTATTTTCTGACCTCTTTGAATACCTAGCTGCTCCAAATTTTCGAGGCTTAATGTTACCGTTGTTGCTGAGGAAAAATTGGGATCGAAATAACCTAAAAGTATCTGTGCTTTACCTTCAGGATTTGACTTGCTGCCTAAAGCGACAAGGCGATTGTTATTTGACCAACTCCGCACCCGCGAATTAACTCCGTCAGCATAAGCTTTGTATGTCCACCAAGCTGCTCTTGGCTCAAAAGTATTAGGCGTGACCATCCCACTCAGCGTATTGTTGAAGCAATTACTAACTTTATTTGGCCCTTTACTCTCCCAACAAGCTCTGCAAGCACCGTCAGCTTTTGCATACTCTAAGTTATACAAATAACCTAAGATTTCCCCCGGCTGGTACTGCGCTAAGTTCCCGACAATTTCGTTGACGTAAATTTTTTGCAATTTCACTTCCTTGTAAGAGGGACTTTGCTGAAAATTGCGTTTAGCATCAATTACATGGTCGTCAACAAATAAGATCATGGTATCGTTGAGTTCGTGCCAAGCTAGGAAATTTACTTCCAGTTTGTTCGCTTTGCAGTAATCCAAAAAAGCGGCTAGATATCCTTTGTTGTAGTTGGTAATGCTCGGCCCGCCAATCATTGCTGACGGCCCCAATTCTTCCCGCAAAATTTTGTAAGCTCTTTTGTAGGTTTCAAAGAATTGTTCTCTGCTTCCATTCCAAAACGGATTTTTTAAATCTGGTTCATTCCATACATCCCAAATAATTTTCTTGCCTTTATTTTGCTGGGCTAACTGTCGGATGAATGCTTCCCAGGCGGGGTAGTTTTGATAGGGCCAGCCATTGGGATTGCTACCGTAGCCCCACAAGTCGCTGACTACTAACTGAAACTCGGCTCCGCTGGCGATTACTCGATCGTAAATATCGAGTCTTCCCGCGCGCCACAGCTTCGGCTGCAAGGGTTGAATCAAGCTATCTGGCGGCTTGCTGGGGTCGATTCCGTGCAGGATGCCGCTCATGGAAATTGTACCGATGGCTGGCTGTCCAAAATCTACTGTAACGTTCGATCGAAGTTGGGCAACAGTTGGTTGCTGTCCCAAATATGTTATTAACAGAACAGTGACAATAGCTAAACAACTTGGCAGTAGTTTATTAATACGTGGGAACTTGAATGTAAATTGCATATCTTTTGTTTGGTTGATGTTTTGTGGAATGGGCATCTTGCCCGTTCCTAAGAATGCTGCAAGAACTCAGTTTTAACGAACGGATGACAACACTTCAAAACCCTGTATAGATTCTATCACTTGTTGCCATGAGCGGGAGTTGATCAGCTCGTTGGTATCGAACGTAACTCCTTTTTCCGCAGCGAAAGTACCAAAATTTTTCACCCAATCAAAGATAGTTTCTGTGGTAAAATAAGGTGTGCAAGCCCAAGCACATTGCAAATTATTCACCATCTCGGACATATCTCCGTTATTGTAAGCCTCCCAAGCTTTCCACACTAAATAATAGTATTTCAGCAGGTGATCCACTTGCTGTACCTGCTTTTTGAGTTTCGGACTAATAGAGAAACTGTCGCTCTCATCGTCACTTACAAATGCCTGTTCAATTATTTCTTCATATTCCCGAAGCATCCGTTCTTCTTTGAATAGTTCTTGGGCTCGCGCTTTGCACGCTTGTCCTGCAAGCCTGCGCGCTTCGGGATTTTCTGCCCATATTTCCACCGTTTCTACCAACTCTTTTACGGTTCCTGCTGGGTCGATTGTAGGATCTGGAAGCAACTTTCCCGTATCTCCTAATTCTTCGGGAATCCCGCTGACTGCTGTGGCAATTACGGGCAATCCTTTCGCCATTGCTTCCATAATTGCTAGTGGCATTCCCTCTGCTTCCGAAGATAAAATAAAGATGTCACTGGCGTCGAGCCAATCGGCAATATCCCAACGCTGTCCTAAGAATTTAACCTGTTCTTCTACTCCCAATTTGCTCACAGTTGCTCTTAATTCAGGTTCCAGATTGTCGTGAGTAGTAGACCCAGGCCCGGCCCAAACGAAGTATAGCTGCGGCCAAATGGGACGATTTTTCAGTTGGGCGATCGCCTGCAATTGATACTGATATCCTTTAATTGGAGTCAATCTCGCCGCCGTGAAACAAACAACAGCATTTTCGGGGATTCCTTGTTCTTGACGCAGGCGTTGGCGAGTTGAAAGATTCGGCAGCTCAAAATAACTATTTGGTCTACCATAATAGATTACTTTTCCTCGTTCTAGACGCGCTTTAAATAGACTTTGGAACAAGTTTAAATTCTCGTGGGAAACTGCTACTGCTGCTTTGGCTACCATGTACTGGTAGGCAACTGCATCGAAATAGGGAATTTGATCGCCGCGATCGAAGGTTTCATAATTGCGATTGATATAACCCAGACTGATTATGTATGGTATATTTTGCTCGATCGCAACTTGTTTTGCTGCAAAGTTAGCCATCGGCCAGCCGTCACTAAATATAATTAAATCCGGTCGAGCCTGGGCGTAAATCTTTTGAGCATCCTCTAAGTTGTAAGCAATTCGCAAAAACTCTTTCATCGTGTCGAACTCTAGCCAAATATGTTCGATACCTAGCTGTTTTTGTTCGGTAATTAAAGGGTTAGAAACTTGACTTTGAACGCTGGTTACTCGGTAGCCATCCTCCGCTAATTTACACATCAGCGAGTGGTTGAACTGAGCCAAACCGCCGACTCCTGAGTCTTCTGTGTACAGGAGTACGTGCTTTGTTGGCTGCCGAGAAGTCGAACTGGGAGCCGATTGAAACTGATAAGGATTGTTCGCTGCGATCGCCACTATGTCTTGCCATTCCTGTAAATTGGTTAAGGCATAGGCATCAAAGTTGTAGTCGTACTGTTCCGAAACCCCCTTAAAAGTTTCCAACCAATTAAAAACAGTTTCAGTACCTGTCAGATTAGTGTAATGCAGAGATTTTTCAAGACTTTCGACCATTTCTGCCAAATATCCGTCGCGGTACATCCGCCATGCTATCCATACGAAACACTTGTAACGTTCCGCGCGTTTCAAGTCGCGGATGTGCTGAGGTAAATCTGGCCGTGCAAAAAATTGCTCCATCAAAATTTCCGTATTTTTCATTAATTTGGAGCCGTTGGACATAAGATTGGTATCGTGCTGACGATAGCAGGTTAATATCTCTTTTAACCAAACTGACTTGCAGCCTTTTAAAGCTAAACGTAGCACAAAATCTAAATCTTCGGTTGGCGGCAAGCGATGATCGAAACCTCCCAAGCGTTCCCACCACTCTCGCCGCAGCATCATGGCGCTGGGACGCACTGATTTGTAGAAAACAAAGGCTTCTAAATCTAATTTTGGTTCTTCTTCCCAAGGCTTTACTCCATAGATGCCTTCGTCGTTTTTGCCAACAATAACCCAACCTGTTTGCACCATATCTAATGTGGGGTCAGCGTCAAAGCAAGCTACTTGTTTTTCTAGTTTTTCTGGTAGGAAGAAGTCGTCAGCATCTAGAAAAGCTAAAAATTCCCCTTTTGCTAATTTGCAAGCATTATTTCGAGCAATTGCTGCTCCTTGGTTATCTTGATAAATGTATTGAATTAAATCGAGGTAAGGTGCTAAAACTTGGCGAGTGTTGTCAGTTGAACCGTCGTCTACGACGATAATTTCCCAGTTTTGATAAGTCTGGCTGAGAACACTCTCTACGGATTTGACAATGTAGCGATCGCAGTTGTAAGTCGGGATGATGACACTGACGCGCACTTTTTTGGGAGTAATGATACTAGCCATTAACTGTTTCCATTCTGGTATTTTTCTGAGAGCAATGCCATCAATTGGGCAGCCGTAGCTGTTAGAAATTCCGATAAGGCGCTTTACCCAATCTATTATAGTTAGTGTGAGCGAGGATGGGGTATAATCTAAAGATTTTTGCAAATACTCAGTCATTTCTGCCGGATAGCCGCTGTAGTAAAGTTGCCACGCCATCCATGTCAGAGCTTCATAAAAAGCCTGCTTTTCTAATTGGCGGATGTCCTCTGGCAAGTCGGCTCTACTGAAGAAATTTTGCTTTAATTGAATACAAAGGTTTGCCTGTTTTAGCGCTCTCTGGATGGAGACATTTTGCCCGTGCTGGCGGTAGCATACTGTCACTTGAGGCAACCAAGCAGCTTCGCAGCCAGATAGTGCTAAACGCAAGATTAAGTCGGCATCATCTACTGAATCATACTGAGAATCAAAGCCACCGACTCGTTCCAGCCACTGCCGCGAAAACATCATGGCGCTGGGAAGTAGGGGCATATAAACAATCCAGGTTTTTAAGTCTAGCTGAGGCAAGTATTCCCAGGGTGTGACATCGAAAATACTTTCGCCTTGCTCTTTAACCATTCGCCAGCCACTATTAACAATTCCTAGTGATGGCTGAGCGTCAAATAACGCAACTTGTCCCGCTAACTTATCGGACAAGAAAAAGTCATCTTGATCTAAAAAAGCAATTAATTCACCTCGGGATTCCTGAATTCCTCGGTTTCTCGCCGCAGCTACTCCTTGGTTTTCCTGATAAACATAGCGAATTTTGTCCAAATAAGGCTGCAATGCTTGGCGGGTGTCGTCGGTTGAGCCGTCGTCTACGACGATAATTTCCCACTTTTTATAGGTTTGGCTGATGACGCTTTCTACCGCTTGCGCGATGTAGCGATCGCCATTATATGCTGGAATAATTACACTTACTCGCGGTGTCGAATTAGCCATTGACATGAGTTTTATCGGTGATAACGAAGGAAGAAGGAAGAAGGAAGAAGGAAGAAGGAAGAAGGAAGAAGGAAGAAGGAAGATGCAATTCTACTGCTGACAACAATCCTAATTTCCAAGGTAAATCTGGTATTTTAGCGTGCATAAAATACAGATTCAATACCCTGTAATTCCTCGACTAATTGTTGCCATTCTGCTGAGTTAATTAGAGAATATGTATCTAAGTTATGCCCTTTTGTTGAGGAAAAATTGCCAAAATATTCTACCCAGTTTAATAGCGTTTCTGTAGTCAAAAAAGGTGTGTACTTCAAAGATTCTTGAAGCGATTTCTGCATTCCGCTTAGATCTTCTTGACAGTAAGCCTGCCAAGCATTCCACACTAAAGAGCTGTAATGCACCCGGCGTTCTATCTTCGTTATTGACCTCTGCACCTCTTTTTGAGTAACAAATGGATCTCTTTGACGATCGCAAACTAAAGCTTTTTCGATCGCCTCCATCGACTGTGCCAACATCCGTTCCTCTTTGAATAGTTTTTCGGCCCGCTGCTTGCAAGCTTGACCAATTTGATGTCGGAATTCTGGATTTATCGCCCAAGCTTCTACAGTTTTCGCCAATTCCCTCGCGGTTCCCTCTGGATCGGTATTCGGATCGGGCAACAATTTCCCAGTATCGCCAAGCCCTTCAGGAATACCGCCCACAGCCGTTGCAACTACCGGCAATCCCTTAGCCATCGCTTCCATGACTGCAAGAGAAGGCGCGGCATCTGCCACAGAAGTCAAAATGAATATGTCGCTAGCATCCAGCCAATCTAGGATATCCCAGCGCTGTCCGATCGACTTCACGCGATCGCCCACCCCTAACTCTTTAATAGTTTCCCTCAATTCTATTTCTACATTATCAGCGCTTCCCTCACCACTTCCTGCCCACACAAAATACAGTTTAGACCACACAGGAGACTGCTGCAACTGCTTGATTGCTTCGATCTGATATCGATGCCCTTTAATCGATGCCAATCGAGCAGATGTGAAACAGACAATCGCATCTTCAGGAATTTCTATTTCTTGTCGCAGGCGTTGACGAGCCGCAGCATTAGGAGGTGCAAAATATTCAGGAGAACGCCCCAAGTAAATCACTTGTCCTCGCTTTTTTGGTAACTTGAAATGTTTGCACAATAAATTCAAATGTTCGTAAGCGCCAACAATCACGGCTCTAGCTTGCAGGCAGTGGTAGAGCGCTCCTTCTACATAAGGCACTACATCCCCGCAGGCAAAAGTTGCGTGTTCTGGCATAACTAACCCGATCACCATCATGTATGGTATTCCCATTTGAATAACTACCTGTTTAGCTGCAAAATTGGAAAATGGCCAACCATCGCTAAAAATAATCAGATCCGGTTTATTACTAGCAAAAATTTCTCGTGCATCCTGAGTATTTCTTAACACCCGCTGTAAATCTTTATGACCGCTAAAATCCACCCACAAATGCTCTATACCTAACTCTCGTTCTCGCTCAACCAAGGGGCTAGAATGTTTGGTTTGCACGCAAGTGACTCGATAGCCTAATAGGGCTAACTTACAGAGAATGGCATGATTGTACTGCGCTAATCCTCCCACGCCCGGATCGTCCGTGTTGTAGAGTAGAATGTGCGTTTCCCTACGGGAGAGCTTCGCTTCATGCGCTTTGGAAGGTGTGGGAATAGAACTCTGTTGAGATTGGGGTGGATTAGTCATCACCATCAGAATTATCTCTTGCCATTCCGCTAACTTACTCAGCGAATAAGCGTCAAAATTTTCACCATATTCTTGAGAAGCCATCTGAAAACTTTCTAGCCAATTCAAAACTGTTTTTGTGGGCGAAAAAGGCGTATATTGTAATGACTCTTCTAAACACTGGGCCATCTCTGCTAGATGACCGTCGCGATACATCCGCCATGCCAGCCACTTTAAGCATTGATAGCGTTCCGGGTTTTTTAACTGCCGGATTGACTGAGGCAAATCGGGTCTATCGAAGAATTGTTTCATCAGAATTTCTGTATTCTTCATTAGCCGAAAACCGCTTGACATGAGATTGGTATCGTGCTGGCGATAACAGGTAAGTGTCTCTTCTAACCAAACTGCTTTGCACCCCTTTAAAGCTAAACGCAAGGCAAAGTCTAAATCTTCCGTCGGGGGAAGCCCAGAATCGAAACCCCCCAAGTATTCCCACCACTTACGCCGCAGCAGCATCGCACTTGGGCGCACACATTTATATAGAATAAAGCTTTCTAAGTCTAATTTTGGCGCTTGCTGCCAAGGCTTGACAGCAGAAATCTCTCGCCCTTTTTCATCTACGATGAACCAACCTGTTTGCACCATATCTAATGTGGGGTCAGCGTCAAAGCAAGCTACCTGTTTCTCTAGCTTGGATGGTAGGAAATAGTCATCAGCATCTAGAAAAGCTAAAAACTCGCCTTTGGCTAGCTGGCAAGCACGATTCCGAGCTATTGCTGCTCCTTGATTTTCTTGATATATGTAGCGAATTCTGTCAAGATAAGGCTGCAATACTTGCTGCGTGCTATCTGTCGAACCATCGTCTACAACTATAATCTCCAAATTAGTAAAAGTTTGACTTAGGGCGCTTTCTACTGCTTGCACAATGTAGCGATCGCCATTATATACAGGTATAATTACGCTGATTAGCGGTGTTGGATTGACTGTTGACATTATTTAGCTCGCTGTTAACCTATTACTGTCTAGTTTATATTAATCTCGCGGACATTCAGCACTATTCTGTGCTCGCTAGCTCTACTTACAGAAACTTGAAGTTTGGCCAATTGTAGCATATAATCTTACATGGAATGATTACTCAAAAGGAAAATAAAAAATGAATTCGGAAACAGCGCAGGTGAATTTTCAGCAACAGGCAGAACTTTATTTAGCTACAGGCAACTTCGATCGGGCGATCGCACTTTGCCAACAAGTTTTGGCATCGGAACCCAACTCTGCAGAGACTTGCAAGACCTTGGGAAAGGCGCTGCAAGCTCAGGGTAAACTAGAAGACGCAAGGTATTGGTATAAAGTTGCGATCGCCCACAAACCAGATTTTGCCGAAGCTTTTGCTAACCTCGGCACACTCAGCGCTAATTTGCAACAGTGGCAAGAGGCGATCGCCTGTTACCAAAAAGCCATCTCCCTGCAACCAAACTTTGCAGGATTTTACCGTAATTTGAGCCGGATATTTACCCAAGTCGGTCAAGCTGAAGAAGCAGCAGACTGTTGGTATCAAGCACTCATCGTGGAACCGATAGAAATAGCAGAAGAATATCTCGATTTAGGTAATACTTTGCTTGCCCAAAACAAGCCCGAAAAAGCGCTAGTTTGTTACCATCGGACTATTTTTTTAAACCCGAGTTGTTGCGAAGCTTATTGCAAAATAGCAGAAGCTGCTAGCGAGTTGAAACAGTGGGACGAAGCTATTGTTAACTACCGCAAAGCTATTCAACTCCAGCCGGAAATTTCGGAGTTTCATTACAAATTAGGCAATGTTTTGCAAGCTAAGGAACTCTGGCGCGAAGCGGAGGCTGCCTACCGAAAAAGTATTGATTTAAATCCCAATTCTTTTTTGTCATACTACAACTTAGGCAGCGTGCTGCTCAATTTAGAAAAATGGCAAGAAGCTGCGATCGCCTACCGCACGGCTGTTGAAATTAACCCGGATTATTCTTGGTCTTACTACAGCATCGGTGCAGCTTGCGATCGATTAGAAGAATGGTCTGAATCCGCTGCAGCTTACCAGCGCGCTACTGAAGTAGACCAGAATTTTTTCGCAGCTTTTCACAAGTTAGGAGATGCTCTTTTTAAACTAGAAAATTGGTCAGAAGCTGAGGCTGCATACGAACGGGCGATCGCACTTAATTCAGATTTATTTTGGTCTCATTATAACTTAGCTTTGACTTTAGTTAAACTTCAAAAATTTTCCCCAGCAACACTCGCTTATCGGCGGGCGATCGCACTCAATCCAGAATTCTCTTGGACTTACCACAATTTAGGAGAAGCGCTGTTAAAAACTCAACAGTGGAAAGCCGCAGCTACCGCTTATCAACGTGCTATTGAACTTAATCCCCGTATTTCTTGGTCTTATTACAATTTAGGCGATGCTTTGAGTGAAAGTCACGAGTGGAATGATGCTGTTTCCGCCTACCTTTGTGCGCTTCAAATCGAGCCGTCTCTACCGGGAATTTACATGAAGTTAGGTAAGGCTCTCATTAAAAGAACTCCGGTAGATTCAGATGTAGCAACTAGCTACTATCACCACCAAATGCAGCCGCTGCACGCTCCTGAATTTTACTGCGAAATAGCCCACAACTTTGCTGAGAGCGATCGGCGTAACGAAGCCATAATGTTGTACTTGATGGCATTAGAAATTAGACCAAAAGAGCCAGAAATATCCCAAAAATTAGAGGAGATTTTAGAAAAACAGCGTCAAACAGGGGAATCTACTCTATTATTAGAGTTAGAAGCTAAGGATATTCGCGATCGCTACATTGCCCGAGTAGTCAAAGGCAAGACTTTTGCAGAAGTCGGCGGCTTGTGGGGAACTGTCAGCGAAAAAGTATCTGTAGCTAGCAAATACGGTGCAGTTTCTCTGACAATGATTGATGCCATGCCGGCATCCATGCACTGGTGGCAAGATTTTCACGATCGCATGACAAGTTTAAATATTGCTAATTATCACTGTATCAATCAAGATATCACTCAGATTCAGCTTGCAGACATTGGCGAGCCTTACGATGTAGTTCACTGTGCAGGAGTTTTGTACCATCACCCCCATCCGTTGCAGATTTTAGTTGCTTTGCGTCAGATAACTCGCGAGCATTTAATTTTCACTTCAGCTATTACCCAAGAAGTGATAGAAAATGAGTTGGGACGCTATGAAATTCCCGCTTCTGGAGTAATGTTTATTCCCGCTTTGGACGACGCAGAACGAGCTATCTTAACAGCTTATTGGCGGACATACATCAACAACAACGCACTTATAGGGATAACTGAAAAAGCAGTTTTTGACATGAACAATTTTGCGGCGTGCTGGTGGCTACCTACAGCTACTGCTTTAGAAGCTATGTGCAAAGTAGCTGGATTTAAGGTCTTAGATAAAGGATTGACTTGGAACAACAATGCTTTGACTCTACTGCTGGAGGTTTGAAGATTGTTCATTCAGTTGACAGTTGATATAGCAATCCTAAATAATTTGTACATGTTTGTAGGGGTAGTGCCCCCGTGCCTACCCCCAGCGTCAACTAAAGAGGGCAACCACGGGGGGTTGCCCCTACAAAAATTACACTGATGAACGGACTGTTATAGTCTGGATAATGATTTAGGATTGCTATAGTTGACAGTTGACAGCGCTAGACAAAAGAAGTCCGAGGATTGGAGTAATGAATAGTCCGATTTTAATTTCTCGCTACAAGGATGGAGGCTTTAAACCAATTCTTTCTGGTAAACGAAGAATCACAGCAATTGCAAAAAAAAAACGGCTAAAAAACTGGTTTATGAGCGAATTACTCGTTTTATTTCCCCAATAGTCCTACTAGGAAATTGTTGGTTTTGCCTGAGTGAAAAATCAAGTATAGCAATCCCAAGATGGTGAGGAAGTTCTTAATTACTGAAAACATTCATAAAAATTCATTCTTCCTGCTTCCTGCTTCCCTGTTCCTTTTGGGTTTTTTCTTCTTCCTTCTTCCTTCTTCCTTCTTCCTGATGACTGATCGCTCACCACAACAAAAACGGTTCGTAGTGCGGACTTTAGTCCGTAATCCGGGAGCGGACTAAAGTCCGCACTACGAACCAATCTTATTGTTTTCAATCTATCGGCCACCATATGACTAATGACCAATAACCAATAACCAATAACCAATAACCAATAACCAATGACTAATGACCAATGACTAATGACTAATGACTAATCACTTTATATTTAGGAAAATAATCAATGAATAATCACCCACCCGAGACACCATTAGGAAACATTTTAGTAGTAGACGATACGCCAGAAAACCTACGCCTGTTGTCTACGATGTTGACTCATCGGGGGTACACCCCCCGCTGCGTGATTAACGGAAAAATGGCTCTGAGAGCCTGCAATTCTAATCCACCAGATTTGATTTTGCTCGACATAATGATGCCGGAAATGAACGGCTACGAAGTCTGTCAGCACTTGAAATTAGAGCCTAAAACTCGCGAAATTCCGGTAATTTTTATCAGCGCTAAAGATGAAATTTTCGACAAAGTAAACGCATTTGCTGTGGGAGCTGTTGACTATATCAGCAAGCCATTTCAGTTTGAAGAAGTGCTCGCCCGCATCGAAAGTCACCTCAGCCTGCGGAATTTACAAAAGCAGCTAAAAGAACAAAATATGCTGCTGCAAGAAGAAATCACGAGCCGCTTAGCAGTCGAAAAAAGTCTTCAGGAAAAAAACCAAATCTTGCAACAAGAAATCAGCACTCGTCGCGCCGTTGAAAAAGCTCTGCAAGAGCAAAATTTGGTACTCCAACAAGAGATATCGCATCGCCAGCGCGCCGAATCTGCTCTATTAAAATCTAACCAAGAATTGGCGCGTTCAAATGCAGAACTAGAACAATTTGCTTATGTGGCTTCTCATGACTTGCAAGCGCCTTTAGCAACCATTGCCAGTTACGCGCAACTTTTAGAAAAACGCTACAAAGACCAACTCGACAGCAAAGCTAGTAAGTTTATCGACAATATCGTTCACGGCTGCACCAGAATGCAAACTTTAATTGATGATTTACTCGAATATTCGCGCGTTGGCCGGAGTCGGAAACCTTTTCAACTGACAGATTGCAATCATGCAGTTGAGCAAGCACTCGCGAACCTGCAAGGGGCGATCCGCGAGACTAAAGCCGTTGTCACTTACAGCGAATTACCAGCGGTAATGGGGGATATTTCTCAACTCGTACAGCTATTTCAAAATTTAGTCAGCAATGCGATTAAATATCGCCACGATGCACCGCCTGTGGTTCATATTACCGCTTGCAAACAGGATGAAAACTGGTTAATTTCTGTCTCAGATAATGGAATTGGGATTGCTCCCCAGCATCAACAACGTATCTTTCAAATTTTCCAGCGCTTGCATACTCAAAGAGAATATTCTGGGACAGGTATTGGTTTAGCAATTTGTCAAAAGATTGTGCAGCGTCACGGCGGATGTATTTGGGTGGAGTCGGAACCTGGTCAAGGTTCAAATTTTCATTTTACTATTGCTTAATCGAGACATCATGCAGGTACTTATATGGAAGCTAGAAGGCAGGGTAAACTGAATTAAGTCCGATATTTTAAGGCAGAAGCTAGAAGGTATAAGTGAAATTGCAAGTTAGGATAAAAAAAATTTTGCGTTGACAGCCGAGTAAGTTCGTGATATAATTATAACTCTTAAACACGATTTTTGTGGCGATCGCTCACAGCACAATCTCACACCGCCCAAAAACAGATACAAGCGCCAGACTTAAGTTGTGGAAAGCCCCAAAATTGAGATTCAAGTTCAAGTTAGCAGATTCATCTGCTGCAAGTAAATCTAAAATCTTCAATGCCCCAATCGAAAATCGACTGACTGCTAATGTATGTGTAGGTGGAATTCAATAACTGCCCAGGCAATAAAAGATCAAATCCAAGTTAGCTTGACAAAACTTTTGATTAATAAATATTATGAAAGCAGTTTTTAACTTAGCTGTGCCTCCTACCTGCTTTAAAGTTTTGTTGGTAGAAGACAACTCTCAGGAAGCTGAGCTTATTGAAGATTTGCTGTCAGGAATTAGCGGCCCGCAGCATATATTGCTGACGAAAGTAGAGCGTCTCAGCGAAGCGCAGCAGCGATTGAGTCAAGAAACTTTTGACATAATTTTATTAGACCTTTCACTCCCTGACAGTCTGGGAATCGAGACGGTGGCTCGGGTGCAAGAGTACGGGGTAAATGTGCCGATCGTAGTTTTGACTGCCCAAAACGACGAAGAGCTTGCCCTGCGGTTAATTTCGGTGGGCGTACAGGATTATTTAGTCAAAAGAAAAATCGACGGCGAACTGTTAATTCGATCGCTCCGTTACGCCATAGAACGGCAGAACAGTCAAGAGGCTTTACGAAAAAGCGAAGAAAAATATCGCTCGGTGGTGGAAAATTC
>JBBSNU010000013.1:0-20233 GCA_038260455.1 Chroococcales cyanobacterium
AAAACTGTGATGCTCCTATCGATTACAAAAACAAAAACGGTTCGTCGTGTGGAATGCGCGTCGGCTCCCAGCTTGCGCACTCGCATTCCACACTACGAACCAATCTTATTGCTGTCAATTGACCAGACACAATATTACGCATAAGACCAAAGAAACCGGGTTTTTTACCCGATTTGTCGGCTAAAACGCAGAATTTTCTCCAAAAACCCGGTTTCTGACCGCCCGTGCGTAAGTCATCCCAAATACTCTAGGCAGTCAGCCCTTGACCGGAATCATACCAGCAGCGGGTTTTCCTGCAAGCGTGCCAGCGTCTGCTTTGGACAAAAGCCAGAAACTGATACAGTAAATACTTATCTATAAAATCAAAAACTATTGGTTGTTGAATCAAGTAACCTATGCAGGAGAGTTCTTGGCCAGAAAACGACGATCGCACCGAGCTTAATTTAGAAATCCCTGATTTAGATCGAGAAGAGCTTAAGAGTTTGACCTCGAACTCGAAGGCAAGCAAAATATTTGCCATACCAGACATGGGGGACAGGGTATTCGGGGCGGAAACTTCATCAGAGATTCCGGTGGCGGTGTCTGTGCCGGGTTCTCCGTCTTTTCCTCAAAATCTGTACCGGGGAAGGCGAGCAAAAGCTGCGGCAGTGCTGACGGCGATTTGGGGAGGGACGATCGCCCTGCACTTGATTTCCTGGGGTGCGTGGGTAGTGTGGGGGTTGACGGGGCTGCTGTGGATGCAAGCGCTGCGAGTTTTGTTTGCTCAACCCAAACCCGCACTCCCTCCTCTTTCAGATGAAAGTCGAGCAGATTGGCCTTATGTCTCGCTGCTGGTGGCGGCGAAAAATGAGGAAGCGGTGATTGCCCGATTGGTAGAATCAATCTGCAATTTAGATTATCCGATCGACCGTTACGAACTTTGGGCGATCGACGATCGCAGCAGCGACGGTACACCGCTGGTATTGGAACAGCTAACCAAAAAATACCCGCAACTTAAAGTATTTCGCAGAGGAGTCAATGCCAGCGGTGGCAAGTCGGGAGCCCTAAATCAAGTCTTGCCGCTGACTCGCGGCGAATTTGTGGGAATATTTGACGCCGACGCGACGGTAACAGCGGATTTGCTGCGCCAGGTGCTGCCGGTATTCGATCGAGAACAAGTAGGGGCGGTGCAAGTCAGAAAAGCCATCGCCAATGCTGCGGTGAATGTGTGGACTCGCGGCCAAGAAGCAGAAATGGCTCTCGACAGTTTTTTCCAGCAGCAGCGGACTGCGATCGGCGGCATTGGAGAATTGCGCGGTAACGGCCAATTCATGCGCCGCACAGCCCTAGAGCGCTGCGGCGGCTGGAACGAGGAAACGATTACCGACGACCTAGATTTGACCGTGAGGCTGCACCTAGACCAGTGGGACATTGAATTTTTGCCTTTCCCAGCCGTGTCAGAAGAAGGAGTCACCAACGCTCGGGCTCTGTGGCACCAGCGCAATCGCTGGGCAGAAGGCGGCTATCAGCGCTATCTTGACTACTGGCGGCTAATTTTGCACAACCGCATGGGAATCGGGAAAACTTGGGATTTATTTGGATTTTGGGTATCTCAATATTTCTTGCCCACAGTAGCGCTACCTGACTTTTTGATGTCAATTGCGCTGCGCCGGATGCCTCTAGCCAGTCCCATAACTGTTCTGACCCTTACCTTGTCGCTGGTGGGAATGTTTGTCGGTTTGCGCCGCACTCGCAAAGAGACGAAATTTGAGGTGAAAAGAGTTTTTGTCACCTTCCTGCAAACGCTGCGGGGTACTGTGTATATGTTGCACTGGCTGCTGGTGGGGACTGTGACGGCTCGGATTGCGGTGCGTCCCAAGCGGCTAAAATGGGTCAAAACCGTCCATCAAGGCGCTGCTAAGTAAATCCATTTAATTGAGCGTAGGAACCCGATCGCTCAAAAGCTTGCTATGTATCTCTTGTTTCTGCTTCTGCCTCTTGCCTGATGACTAATGACTGATGACTTCTACCTTCTACTTAGCATCAAGTAAATAATTAGCAGAAATATCTTGCAGCAGTATTGCTAAAAGTCCGAAGACAAAACAACTACCAATAACGATCGCCAAATGTCGTGCAAAGATCGAAATTTTAGACAAGAGTTCAAGCTTTGGTGATTCAATGCGAGAGTAACTCTAAAATCTAAAACTTGTACAGCGAAGCCGAAGTATCTAAAATCTAAAATCTAAAATCTAAAATGGACTGACGGCAAGTGCGAATCGGTTGCGGAACTTCTTTCTTGCGAAGGTTATATATCGCCGCGCGATCGGGCAGTGAAATTTGGCAATTTATCGATCGCCCAAAACACTCCAAAACCGATTAAGTAATCGGCGATGGGCGATCTGTCGCGAATAAGTAATCGGCTATACATAAGTCGAAAAATAAAAGTTAAAAGCCAGAATATTTAAGTTTTGACTTGACAAAAAGCCAATTATTATCTAATAATTATGAATTGCCAATTACGGCGAATTGCTTGTTGCAAACTACCAGTCATATCGCATCCGGTGGATTGACAACCATAAAATTGGTTCGTAGTGCGGACTTTAGTCCGCTCCCGGATTGCGGACTAAAGTCCGCACTACGAACCGTTTTTGTTACGACGATCGACCGGACATGATATCACCCGTGATTAAAAATGGATTTGTTAGAGTATCAAGCTAAATCTTTATTTCGTCAGATGGCAATTCCGATTTTGCCATCACAACGGATTGACAATCCCGCTGACCTCAAGGGACTGAAAATTCCCTACCCAGTTGTACTAAAGTCGCAAGTGCGCGCTGGGGGACGAGGCCGGGCGGGTGGTATTAAATTTGTGGAAAATACGATCGATGCAGTTGCTGCTGCTCAAACAATTTTTAATTTGCCGATCGAGTCTGAATATCCCCAAGTCCTGCTGGCAGAAGCTAAGTACAACGCTGACCAAGAATTGTACTTGGCGGTACTCCTAGACCCCGTAGCGCGACGCCCGGTACTTCTGGGTTCGAGAGAAGGAGGTATGGATGTTGAAGGGTCGATCGACAAAATGCAGCAAGTTGCCGTAGACCAAGAATTTTCGCCATTCTACGCGCGGCGTTTGATGCTGAAAATGGGATTGCAGGGAGACTTGATTCAATCAGTGAGCGCGATCGTCGAGAAAATGTACCGACTGTTTGTCGAAAAAGATTTAGATTTAGTAGAAATCAATCCTCTCGGCATCAGTCCGACGGGAGAGGTAATGGCTTTAGACGGTAAAGTCAGCGCCAATGACGATGCTTTGGGGCGGCATCCAGACTTGGCCGCACTCTCGGGTAAGAAGCAAGGCAGCGGGTTCGTAGGAAACAGGAGAAATCCCTATGCGGAGCGCCACAATTCTCACTCGCAGGCGCAGCACTCGCCGGAGTTTGACGCAAAATCTCAATCCCCAATCTCGAATTCCGAATCTTTGCAATTAATCGAACTAGATGGGAATATCGGGATTTTGTGCAACGGAATGGGCCTGACAATGGCAACTTTGGATGCTGTAGTCCACCAAGGAGGAAAACCAGCTAATTTTGTGAATATGGGTTCTCTAAACCCCTACGATACAGCAAATGCCCTGCGCGATCGCGCGGAATTGGCCCTGGAGTTAGTCGCTCAAAATAAAAACGTTAAGGTGATACTGGTAAATATTTTGGCCCGCGCCTCCAAGACTGACGAAATCACCGCCGCAGTAGCCGGCTATTTGGAACGGAAAGCTCGCGCCAACCGCCACATCCAAGTTGTGCTGCGTCTGGTAGAGATCGATTCTGATGCTGTAAAAAAGCGTTTGGGAGAGTTGCCGGTGCAGCTAGTTAGCAGTTTGGATCGGGCTGCGGCCGCTTCTGTAGCCTCGGCCAAGTAGCGGCAGTTGATCGGCAAAAGACGAGAGTTATGGACTGTCAAATGGCAAAAAATGAATTTAACTCCTGAAAGCAAAGTCCTAGTACAGGGCATTACAGAATCTCCAGCGTCAACCCGCACCGCCCTGATGATGAAAGCATACGGCACTAATGTGGTCGCCGGTGTCAGTCCCGGTAAAGGCGGGCGGGAGTTGGAGGGAATTCCGATTTTTGATTTGGTAGAACAAGCCGTGGCTGCAGTGGGTAACGTTGACACTGCGGTAATTTTGGTAGACCGTTATTCGGTGCTGGATGCGGCTCAAGAAGCGATCGCCGCAGGAATTCGGCAAATTGCGATCGTCACCGGAGGAGTGCCTCCTCTGGATATGGTGCGCTTAGTCAGAAAAGCAGAGGCCACCGAAACTTTGCTAATCGGGCCCAACAGTCCGGGGATTATTGTCCCCGACAAACTGCTATTGGGCACTCACCCCAAAGAATTCTATACTCCCGGTTCGATCGGGGTAATCAGCCGCAGCAGCACTTTGACTTACGAAATTGCTCTAGAACTGACTGGGGCAGGATTTGGGCAGTCGATGGCGGTTTGTATTGGCTGCGACGCGATTCTTGGTTCGTCGTTTATGCAGTGGCTGCAAATTTTGGACGAAGACGACTGTACGGAGGCGATAGTTTTAGTGGGGGAAGCGGGCGGCTGGAGCGAACAAGCTGCTGCTTCTTACATCGCTTCGGCAATAGACAAACCCGTAGTTGCTTATCTGGCCGGACATTACGTTCCCAAGGGCCAGTCTTTGGGCCACGCCGGCATCCTGATCAGTTCTCGGGCTGCAGCCCAGAAAGCCTTTGGAATTAAAGCCCAGAACAAAATGGCTGCCTTTGAAGAGGCGGAAATACCTGTGGCGGCTCGGCCTTCGGAGGTTCCTAAGTTGCTCAAAAAATTGCTGAAGAAAAAATGATTGCTTCGGAAGTTACAGGCGAAGGAATTGCTCGTTACCATTGCTCGTTACCAGGCTCTGCCTGGTAATGCAGATCCGGAGGCTCTGCCTCCTTTTGCTCGTTACCAGGCTCTGCCTGGTAATGCAGATCCGGAGGCTCTGCCTCCTTTGATCTCGAAACTTACAGGAGAGAGGACTATAGGAGGCGCTTAAGTTATTAAATTTTCGTTTCTTACCAAAGTCCTCTGACAGGGCTCGCAGGCTGCGGTGCAGGTGCTGGTAAGGGTGCGGGGCGACGCGCCGGAGGCGGAGTTGTTGGCTGCACGCTGGGCCGAGGTGCGATCGGAGTTTCGGTACGAGTTGTCCGAGTTGTCTCGCGCATCGACTCTTGCAGCAGGCTTTGCACGTTCCCCACCAAACCCTGAACTTTGCCAACTGTGGCGGCAAGGCTGGCAACATCTACGTAAACTTCCGGCAGAGGATACTTTTTCAGGATTTCTAGCAGCGACAGCCTACCGTCGTCGCCGGATGCCAGAATCACCGCAGCCCGCAGGGCTTTGCCGCTTTCTGTGCGGCGGTGAGTCCGAATTGCTTGACCGATTTCGTCCGTAATTTTTTCTCCCGGAGTGCTGTAAACTACCCTGGCCAGAATCACTGGCTTTAAACCGATTTCTAGACTCATCAATCCCCGCAGCACTTGTGGATCCATTTTGGAGAACCCGATAATTTGTTGGATGGTTGGTGTCGTCGTGCCGTTTTTTGCAAAGTCTTCTAAGTCGCTGACATTGATGGTTTGTGCGATCGGGCCAAATGTCAGGACAACTTTTTCTGCCCCCAATGCTTTACTGCTGTTAGATAATATGCTCGCGCTTGCTCCTACAAACAGGGCAATGCCGATCGATACAAATTTTGTTAGTTTCATAATATTCAGTTTCAGCGATCGATTAAAATTATTCTTTCGAGATTTGTATATTATAGTTGATGCAGCAGTCATATTCTACAAGGTCGCGATAGTCAGTTAAGCCCGCCCCAGTCAAACGCACAATCGCGATCGATCTTTTGGCGCGCGATCGGCTTTAAGAATAACCACATTTACTAAAATATTTTTGATTCTATTAATTCTACCTTCTACATCTCTAGCCTGCTACATCAGAGTGCCTTCAGCCTTCTACATAAATCCCTTCTAGTTATGTTGAAAACCAAGCGCAAATCCAAGAAATCCAAACACAAGCACAGCGAAAAAACAACAGCACTCAGCAAAAAAGAAGTAGCCGCCCAAAAACGCAAAACTTCAGAAAAGCGCAATGAATTAGTACAGGCGATCGTCATTTCCTGCCTAGTCAGCGTTGCTATCAGCATCCCCCTGTTATTCGTAGCCAGCCCTAAGATTGCGATTGCAGGAGGCATCGCCGCAGCCATCTTGCTGTTTTCCTACAAATACCCCCGTCAAGCTTTGTGGGCTTTTCTAATTTACCTGCCTTTTAGCGGTACAATTACTTACGCAATTGGCGGCGGAAATGCTGCATTTCAAGTAGCCAAAGATGCTTTCTACATACCCGCTCTCATCGGCCTGATTCAAAGCTGCAAAAAGAAACAGTTACCCCTGTTTATTCCGAAACAAATGCTTTCAACCTTCAGCATCCTGTTGATGATGGCAATGCTGACTTTAATTTTTGTCAACGGAGAAATGCAGCTCAACCCGATGAAGGGCGACAAACCCATTCTGCAAGGAATTCTCGGCTTAAAAGTATTGATAGGTTACATACCGCTGATTGCTTGTACCTATTATCTGATCCGCACTAAAAAGGATTTGGTGTTTTTTGGTCGAATGCACGTAGTTTTGGCGATCGCCTGCTGTCTTCTCGGTTTGATTCAATACCTGTTGCTGCAAAGTGGTAAGTGCGCCGGCACCCGAGGAATGAGCGGAGAAGAATTATATAAAGCCACACTGCAAGCTAGATGTTTTGTTGGCGGTTCTTTGGTATTCAGTCCAGAAGTCAAGTTTATCCGCTTACCGGGAACTTTTGTAGCCCCTTGGCAGTGGGCTTGGTTTTTAATTTCTAATGCTTTTTTAACCTTTGCTTCAGCCTTTTGCGATCCTTCATTCTGGTGGCGAGTTATCGGTTTATTTGGCATGGCATTAGTATTTGCCAATGCAGTTATTTCCGGTCAAAGAGCAGCTTTAGTTATGGTTCCAGTTACCACCGCTATCCTGCTCGTTCTCACAGGTCAATTTGTTAATTTCAAACGCTTTATTCCCATCGGTGCAGGATTGGCGATTCTGCTGTTTGTCGGTGCAGCAACTAATCCGGGAATTGTCGAACAGCGGTGGGAGAGTTTTGTTGACCGCTGGAATGCTGCACCGCCCCAGCAGTTTCTGTTTAATCAATTCGAGCAGAGCCACAATTTTATCATTGACAAACCTCTCGGTAGAGGTGTGGGACGAGCGACTAATTCAACGCGAATCTTTGGTTTCACGCAGCTAATTGAGACTTTCCAACCTAAGTTGATGTACGAACTAGGTTATCCGGGAATGATTGCTTTTCAAATCATGCTTTTACACTTAGCTTTTCTAACTTTTCGAGCTTACCGCACTGTGAAAGACAAAAATTTGCGGAGTTACGGAGCTAGTTTTTGGGTTTTTGTGGGATTTATTACGATCAATCCTCAATACTATCCGCTAGATGTAGATCCAGTATCGGTGTATTACTGGGTTTTGGCTGGGGCGATTTTAAAGTTGCCCAAAATTGACAAACAGGCGCAGGATGAAAAACACTTGGAACTTGAGGGAGATGAATTGGAAGTTCACCACCAATTAAAGGAGAAAAAAATTATTGCATCTGCTCCAATTTGAGCAAAGTTATATCGGAAACGCTCTAATATCATCTCCAATCGAACAAATACAATAATTAAGCCAGGTTCGTAGTGCGGGCTTTAGCCCGCAGCATAAAAGCGGACACCAGGACGCACTAGGAACGTACTAATCAGGTTCGTAGTGTGGGCTAAAGCCCGCAGCATAAAAGCGGATACCAGGACGCACTAGGAATGTACTAATCAGGTTCGTAGTGCGGGCTAAAGCCCGCAGCATAAAAGCGGACACCAGGACGCACTAGGAATGTACTAATCAGGTTCGTAGTGCGGGCTAAAGCCCGCAGCATGAAAGCGGACACCAGGACGCACTACGAGCCGTTTTTATTGTGTATGCCATTCCAGATCCCAGCGAGAAATGCCAATTAAAACCCATTTTTTCGATTCTAATGCTAATTTTTAAAGGGTTTGGCGATCGATATGCCGTGACAGCCTCAAACTTTGTTTGATTCTACCAATAATTAGCTCGAACATTTTTTTGCGGGACGGATTCTTGCTGCTGGGCGGCATCCCTAACTCGCAACACATCAAGTTCAAGTCAGTTGCACTCATAGCCAACAATTTTTTCCTCACCTCTTCTTCATTACCATTTTTAGCTTGTAAACGTAGTTCTTCATAAGCTTCGAGAACATTTTCGGTCGATAAATTAGCAGATTTACTAACATTAGCAATAATAGCTGATTCAGAATTTTTTGATCCAGCAGAAAGCACTCCCCGCTTGACTTGAGCCTCAATCCTAGTTAATTTTTTAGAAACCTCGCGCAAGATTTCCTTAAGTTCGCCAATTTCATCAACTAACCCTCCACTTTCTTGGTCAGTAGCAGCCAAAATATCTTTTCTAATCATTTTTTTAGATACTCCTCACACTCGCGCCAAAGTTGCTCAAATTCTCTCACCAATTCTCGCGGCAATTCTCCCTCATTAATCGCTCGTTTTAAGCCGACGCTTTCCCGAATTGTCGATTCCAAAAATCTAACTTCTATGTTATTGTCTTTTGATATTTCAGCGCAAAGTCTCTTGACTTCTCTCATATAAAACTGAACTTCATTTGTCAGCAATCCTCCATAAATTTTAGCTTTATTCATAAACACGGCAATCTTGGGAAACGGGTAAGGTTCAATCCGTTTCTGAAGCGAGTTTAAAACTAAACTCAATCCCCTAGAACCAAAATAATCGGGATTGACGGGAATTAATATTAAGTCGCAGCAAGAGAGTACGCTATAGGTGAGGAGACTGAAAGAAGGCGAACAGTCAAAAAGCATCAAGTCGTATTTGGGTAGATTGGGAGAGTTGGCGATTTTGCCGCTGAACTGGCGGATGAAGTCTTTAACACTTTTTCCCTCAAATCCATCCAAATCTAACCAATACAATTCTTCAACTGAAGGGATAAAATGCAACTGTTCGTCAATCTGATAAATCGTGTCGAAACCAACGGGAAATTTAAAGTTTTGTCCGGCTTTTTTAAAGACTTCGAGGGCGTCGTAAATTGTGAGTCTGTGCTTCAGAGATTTTTCGTACCACTTACCAAATTTATCCTCTAAATGACCTGTATTTTCGTTAAGTCCGATCGCCTCTGTGAGGGACATTTGCGGGTCTAGGTCTAACATCAAGACTTCTAAGTCTGTTCCTTGGGATATAATATTTCCGAGACTCCAAGTGACGGTGGTCTTTCCGACTCCGCCTTTGAAGTTGATTACGGCTATGGATTTAGGACTCATGGCTGGGCTTGCTTTAATTTTGCTCAAATATAAATTAAAACATATTGTGTGACTTAGTTCAGCCTGCGATCGCACACTAGGGTCATGATGTGCCAATTGATATATAAAAATGATATATCATTAACTAAGTAGAACAACTTAAGAAAACAGAAAACCCAGATTTTCGATGGCTTTAAGAAATCGGGGATCTAACAGAACATCATGTCACATCAACTAACTCATTTTTTAAAACTGTAGCCGTTGCAACTCCCTACACGCATAACGGAGAGAAGGCAAAGCAATGCGATCGACTCCATGAGGACATATTTTAGCCAATTTTTGTGCCGCGCTTTTAGCTAGTTGAATCCTCTCTTCTGCACTCATTTTTTTATCTTTATAATCAGTAATTTCATTACATTCTTGCCCTTCTATATTGTTATTAATGTAATAAAACCACGTTTCAATATTTCGGGCTGGCACAAAAATAGCAACTTTCTCGTCACGCAGTCGCGTATCTTTGTTTAAATTACCTGCAGCTTCATCTAATTTTTTATGTAAAGAACGCATTTTATCAGACACGCTATCTTCATCAGCATCAATCATTACCACTAGAGCAATATTTCTGTACTTACGTCTTCTATAACTTTTAATAAGAGCTGGATAATACTTGACTATCGAAGCATTGTTATTTTTAATTTCTATCCCTTTAGGATTGCCAAAGTCTTTAATCTTGTGATCTTCCAAGCCCCGGCAGATTAGATATTCTCTGATAAATCGCTCTTGGTCAATATCTTCACAGAGAATAGTTACTTCTGGTAAATGATCTCTACTCGTCATAAATCCATCCAAGTTCTATAAGCTTAGCAACTGATAAACCTTCTTCTCCAGTATCAGTAATTCGCCGCACGCGGACAGCTTCATTATCTTCTCGTTCAAACCAATAACCTGAATTGCTAGCTAAGTAATTAATTAATGAGGGGTGATGAGAAATTAACATTGCTTGTGCTTGATTTTCCAGACAATAGTCCATCACCCTACCCCACCAAGGTTTTATTTCCGGTAAAGCCAGGAAATTTTCTGGTTCATCAATACACAAAGTAAAATTATCATCAGGAGAACAATATATTAAGGTGTATAGAGCAATTAAAGCTTTTTGACCATGTGATAATTCATTAAGCCTATAAGCAGCCTTGCTGGGACGGATAAAAGATGCTGACAAAATCCTAACATCACCAGATTTAGAATTTTGAAATGAATCAAATCCTTGGATAATCTTTTGTAATTCCAGCGTTAATTTAAGGATTTTACCTTGAGATTCTTGAGATAAATAGCTGTACCAAGCTGCATAATTTGACATATCCCAGTTAGGTGAACTTTCCTCCTTAAGGCTTTCTGATTCCATTATAAAAGGATTGATCTGTACAATAAAAAAGTTAGAAATTCGTTTTTTGAACCATGTAAGCTTTAGATTGTCAGGCCTCTCGTAAATAAAACCAATGCCAGAACGCGACCAATCAAAGAACGGCACGAAAGCACCTTCGCGATCGGGATCGTCATTATACAGCCTAGCTTGACCTACAGGCATACCTCTATCGCCTGCATCAACCCAGAAATTAAACAGAAGTTGTCCGTCAAAAGTTAAGCTTTCTAGTCGCATTCTAGGAGGTGCATAGTCTCCTTGATGTTCGATCTCTAGGGTATATTTATAAATGCCACCATTTCCTTGAATATCCAATTCAAATTTTTGAATGTTGGATTTTTGCCATCTTGTCAAATCCTTGCTTGCAAACAAATCTGATACTTTATAATCTTGCTGGAAAGCTTGATCGCCTAAAATAAATTTCTGTAGTTTTCTTAAAACCTCGAAAACGGTAGTTTTGCCCGATCCATTTGAACCCAGAAAGAGATTTAAGCTATCTACTGTCAATTCAAAATTGACCAGGCATCTAAAATTATTTACATAAATTCTCTTCAGCATAATTTTTATTGATAAACGTTAGGATAATGATCGACTTAAAGATTAATTATAAATACATCTGTATATCCTACAAGACTTTGCGCTTACAATGCCAAGTCGATTATATACAGTTTGAATTTGACACTAAGGGCTGGCAAAATTACCAGCCCTTAATTTGTTTTAGCGTTTCACCAACTTCTTGGACAACTTCCGTAAGCGAATTGATTTCGGTGTTACTTCCACCAATTCATCCTGGCCGATGTATTCCAAAGCGCGTTCCAAACTCATATCGACTGGTGCTTGCAATTGCGCCAATTCTTCACCGCCAGATGCGCGGTGGTTTGTCAACTGCTTCGACTTGCAGATATTCAACTCCATGTCTTCATCTCGGTTGTTTTCTCCGATAATCATCCCTCTGTAAACCTTGGTTCCAGGGGTAATGAAAAATACGCCGCGGTCTTCAGCATTTTTCAGTGAATAAGTAGTTGCAGTTCCTTCTTCAAAGGAAATCAATACTCCGTTGCGACGGGCGATAATTTCTCCACCGAGGGGGCGATAGTCGAGGAAGCTGTGGTTCATAATTCCAGCGCCGCGAGTCAAGCGCATAAACTCGCCTCGGAATCCAATCAAACCGCGAGCGGGGACTGAAAATTCGATTTGGGTGCGGCCGGTGCTGCTGACGTGCATATCTTGCATTTCTGCTTTCCGCTGACCGAGGCGTTCGATGCAGCCGCCGACTGCTTCTTCGGGTACGTCTAACACCAAACATTCAAAGGGTTCGCAGGGACGACCGCCGACTTCGCGGAAGATTACTTGCGGTTGAGATACTTGGAATTCGTATCCTTCGCGACGCATATTTTCGATCAGGATTCCGAGGTGGAGTTCACCACGGCCGGATACGAGGAATTTGTCGGGAGATTCGGTTTCTTCGACGCGCAAGGCGACGTTGGTTTGGAGTTCTCGCATTAGCCGATCGCGAATTTGACGCGATGTTACCAAACTACCTTCTTGACCGCAGAACGGCGAATCGTTCACAGAGAAAGTCATCTGCAAAGTTGGTTCGTCTACCTTGATTAAAGGCAGTGCTTGCGGGTCGTTGGGACAGGTAATTGTCTCGCCAATATACGCATCAGCAAAACCGGCAACGGCGACAAGATTACCAGCAGAAGATTCTGGGATATCAATCCGCTTCAGGCCTTCAAAGCCCATTAATTTGGTGATTTTTGATTTGACAAGCGCGCCGCTTTCGGTGATTAAGACTGCTTGTTGACCGATTCTAATCGTGCCGTTGTGGATGCGGCCGATGACGATGCGGCCGACGTATTCTGAGTAATCTAAGGTGGTTACTTGCAGTTGTAGTGGCTTGTTGGGGTCGCCTACGGGAGGTGGTACGTGGTCTAGGATTTCTTCAAAGAGGGGCTTCATATCTAGCCCTTCGTCTTCGAGGTGTTTTTTGGCGTAACCGCTTAAGCCGGAACCGAAGAGGTAGGGAAATTCGCACTGATCGTCGTCAGCACCTAGTTCGAGGAACAGATCCAAAACTTTATCGACTGCTTTGTGGGGGTCGGCTCGATCGCGATCGATCTTGTTGACAAATACGATCGGGCGCAGTCCTTTTTCCAGGGCTTTTTTGAGCACGAAGCGGGTTTGCGGCATCGGGCCTTCGTTAGCGTCTACGATTAGCAAGCAACCGTCTACCATGCCGAGAACTCGTTCGACTTCACCGCCGAAGTCCGCGTGTCCGGGGGTATCGACGATGTTGATCAGGGTTTCTTTGTATCGGACAGCGGTGTTTTTGGAAAGGATGGTGATGCCACGTTCGCGCTCGATGTCGTTGGAGTCCATGACGCAATCTGGGACTTCTTCCCCTTCGCGGAAGACCCCGGACTGTCTGAGGAGAGCGTCCACGAGGGTGGTTTTGCCGTGATCGACGTGAGCAATGATGGCGACGTTGCGAATGGGAAGACTCATAATGCGTCCGAGACGTTAAACGGATTTAACTAAAGATTTCTTAATGATTGTAGCGCATTAAGTCAAGGGGCGATCGGGCGCGACAGTATAATTAACGTGCTGACCCGCTAAAATTGAAATTATGGAAGCGCGATCGAGAGAGATTAAGCTAGTCCTGGACGCACGGGGGCCCAGAAACCGGTTTTTTTTACGAAAATCCTCTGCTGTAGTCCACAGATTAGGTAAAAAACCCGGTTTCTTTGTCGGAGTGCGTCCAGGACTAAGACATTCGCAAGGCTAAAAAATACTGGACTAATTATAAGAGCCAAGAAAATGCCTAAAAGTGTCCCTTACCATCCCTTTAAAATTTCCAATCTCAAAGATCCAAACTATTCTGCTGCTTACCTTTCTCTGATATTTGGAGAAGAGGAAGAGGGAGATTTGGAATTAAGAATCATGCTCTCAGCTATGAGAGATATATTTGAGGCTTTGGGTGAACCAAATATGTCTGCTGATGATGCTAAATTGCATTTGGAAAAATTAGATGCTTTGTTATCGGGAGACGGAATTGCGACAATTTATGCTTTGGCTAGTTGGCTGAAGGCTTTGGGATTGAAGTTAACGGTTGCGGTTGATGCAGGGGATGAGGAAGTTTCTGCTAATGTTGCTGAGTTGGCGGAAGTTGGTAATGTTTGATTTTTTATGGTGAGTGAGTGCGATCGGCTAAACTTGAGATTATGGAAGTACAACCCAGAGAGATTAAGCGTTATATTAGACAAAATGGCACAGTTCCGTTTGCCGAATGGTTTGGTTCCATGCGGGATGTTAACGCTAAAATCAGGATTGATAAGAGGCTTGAGCGGGTTAGCAGTGGTAATTTGGGAGACTGTTGCTCAGTTGGCGAAGGAGTTTGCGAACTTAAGATTGACTGCGGCCCAGGCTACCGAGTCTACTTTGGACAAGTGGGATCTGCGATCGTGCTTCTCCTGTGCGGTGGGGATAAAAGCACTCAAGACCAAGACATTAGTAAAGCTAAGGAATATTGGAGAGATTATGAAAGACGCCAAAATGCCGGCTAGTGATAGCTATCATCCCTTTAAAATTTCCAATCTCAAAGATCCAAACTATTCTGCTGCTTACCTTTCTCTGATATTTGGAGAAGAGGAAGAGGGAGATTTGGAATTAAAAATTATGCTCTCAGCTATGAGAGATATATTTGAGGCTTTGGGTGAACCAAATATGTCTGCTGATGATGCTAAGTTGCATTTGGAAAAGTTAGATGCTTTGTTGTCGGGAGACGGAATTGCGACAATTTATGCTTTGGCTAGTTGGCTGAAGGCTTTGGGATTGCAGTTAAAAGTTGCGGTTGATGCAGGGGATGAGGAAGTTTCTGCTAATTGTGCTGAATTGGCGGAAGTTGGTAATGTTTGATTTTGGGCAAACTTCCCAGACATGGCGTTTGAAGTATTTTTAATTTTAGGGTAGCACTATGTCAGACACAGAACTAGATTTAGGATCGATAACCGCGAGAGTATTGCAGCTAGAAGAAGAGCAAGTTATTCTGAAAAAATATATAGCCAAACTTAAGCGGCAGTTAGAAGTACAGGAGCAACGATTTAACGATCGCCCTGAACCGCCACAGCTAGAAAATTTGATGGCTGAAATTGCGGCGCTCCAACAGCGGCTTGATTTGGGAATTGGCGATATGTCGGTCATTTCTGAGCCGCCGATTGAGCTTGACCCGGAGACGGAAAAGCAAAAGTTAGACTTTCAGTATCAGTTAGTATGCGATCGCCCCAACAGTCGCGCTGTGTTGGTCGAGGCGCTATCAGTAGCACAAGAGCGGCTGATTATTGTTTGCCCTTGGCTCAATTGTAACAGTATTAATGATGAATTGCTGCAAAAATTTAGGGATTGCTTGAACCGAGGATGTTTGATAAATATTGGCTGGGGTTATTTAGGCGATCGGCAAAAAATCGGCAAGGGATGGCGATACAATGCTTTAGCAGATTTGCAAGAATTAGCAAGCGAATATCCGGGTCAATTTTGTCTGGATTTATTGGGTACTCACGAAAACTATTTAGTCTGCGATTCCAGTTTTGCTATGTTGGGGAGCCATAATTTTCTGACTAACAGCGACCAAAGTGCAGAAAAAGAAGTGGGAATCCGCACGGATGACTGCCAAATTGTCAAGCAATTAATTGAGAGATTTGACAGCAGCCAAGTATTAAATGAGGAGGAGATTGAGAGGCAGTTTATAGCGAGTTCAGATTCCATCGATCGAGCTGATTATTTGGAAGGGCTGGCGGCGGATGCTGCTGAGGGAGAGATTGATTTAGAGGATAGCGCTGAGGATTTGGATGATGAGTCTGAGGCTAGTCTGGAACCTGTTGTTACTGTTGAGGAATTTTGGAAGCGTTACACTCAGGGAGAAAGGGATTTTACTGGGATTAATTTAGCTGGTGCTGACTTGAGGGGTAAAAACCTAGGTTCAGATGTTAACTTGAGTAATGCTAATTTGAATAAAGCTAATTTGAATGGTGTAACTTGGCAGAGTATCAACCTCTGTCGGGCAACTTTGAAGGAAGCAAATATGAGCAATGCGTTTTTCTCTAGCACAAATTTTAGCGACGCTAATTTATCAAGAGCTAACCTTTCTAAAACTAATTTATCTTCAGCCAATCTGACTCAGGCAAATTTAGTCAAAGCTAACCTTTCTGAGGCTAATTTACAATCAGCTAAACTAGAAAGAGCAAAATTGAGCAAGGCAAGTTTAAGAGTAGCCCGCCTAGAATATGCAAATTTTAGTGATGCCGATTTGAATGGTGCAAACCTCAGCGGTGCTAAACTTAGTCAACAAACAAAATTCACTAATGCAAACCTCGCTCAATCTAACTTAAGCGGGATAAACTTGAGGGGAGCCGACCTAAAAACTGCTGATTTAACAAATGCAAATCTGAGTAACTCTAACCTTTTAGAAGCAAATCTTGATGGAGCAAATCTCAAAGAAGTTCAGCTTCAAGGAGCGCTTTGTAATCAAGCAACTTTATTTCCTGCTGATTTCGATCCTGTGAAAGCGGGTGCTTGCTTAATTGCTCCTTATGTATCGCTGCAAAATGCCGATCTAACTGGTAGGGACTTGAGCAGTGTTAACTTGATGGGAGCCAATTTACAAGGTGCTAATTTGACTTCTGCACAATTGAAGAATTCCAATCTGAGAGATGCGAATTTGAGTGGGGCAAAACTTCAGGGTGCAAACCTAGACGGCAGTAATTTGAGTCGCGCTAATTTGAGGCAGGTCAACTTGAATGATGCAAGATTATCTTGTGCGGATCTAACGACAGTAGACTTAACTGAAGCTGACTTGCGGCAAGCTAATCTACACTCTGCAAAACTGCGTGGTGCTGACCTAATTTCAGCAGATATCCGCGCAGCAAATTTAATTTCTGCTGACTTATCGGGCGCTAACTTAACTGGTGCAAAAATAGGAGGTGCTGACTTGAATAATGCTAAACTCATTGGTGCAATTATGCCAGATGGATCTACTCACGAATAAAATTAGCTAAAATTTACGCACTCGCCCACAAAGAAACCGGGTTTTTAACCGAGATTGAGGGTTTTAAGCACGTATTGTGGTTAAAAACCCGGTTTCTGGGCCCCCGTGCGTAAGTCCTAATACTCTTCAAGTTCCATTCAGGGAATTTCCTTTAGCTCTGTTGAGTCTCAGGTAATTTTAATTCTTCCTCGCCCGCTGTCCACATTTCATAAAAAACACTCCATTCAAAGAAATCCATACTATTTCCTAATTCTCCTGCCCGAAAGCGTTGATAAAAATTATCCGATCGCATTTGATATTGAGCTTCAAAAGCTTGCAAGCGATTCTTTAACTCTAAAACATCTTGTGGGATTGTCGGAGCATTTTTAGAAGATAATTCGGGAATCTGAATTTGAGATTCTAGAAGTTGCCTTTCTGACTCGGAAAGGGATAGAATGATTTGAGCTAAAGATTCAACTAATTTCACATTCATTGCTGTCGTCCTTCAGTCAAACTCCGACTTAATTTTATCTCATATTCTCCCAAGTGAGGGAATGTGGATACAGATTAATCAAACTAATTGTAACAGTTTGCCAAGGGTTTGAGGTTCTGGTAAAGCTTTCCCCTCTTCCTCAGAAGATTCTATTAATAGTTCTATAGCAATCCTAAATGATTTTCTGTAGGGACACGGCACTGCCGTCTCCCGGACACGGCACTGCCGTCTCCCTACAGATGGATTTTGGGGAAATCACATTTATGTTCGCGGTAAGGATAATGATTTAGGATTGCTATAACACTTCTCGGGCATTCTTGAGAGCTTGTTCATAAGTATCTCCATGAGTGTGACAAAACGGCCCCCACTCTGGAAGACTGACAACGAAACAATTGTTTTCTTCCGACCATTGGATTAAAATAGTGTAGCGATATTTAATCATTTTTCCGCCTCTGATTGTTGTCTACTTTCCTATCCCAACCCTTCAAAAAGCCTGAATACAATCTTTCACAACAATATAAATCTTTCGCAGCCACTCCACCTGCAATCCTGACAAACCGTGCTTAATCTTACCCACCAATTTACCCCAGTTGAAAAGTTCTTCCACACCGCGACACTGCCGAAATTTCCCCTCATAAAACTCTACCCAAAATGCCGGTGCTTGCTGCTGAGTTTTCCGCCAACGCGAACGCCACCGCATACAGTCTTGCAGCGTGGGCGGCTCTACTCCTACAATTGGTGGCATATCTGCGTAACTCACAAACCTACTGATCCCAACTCCCACAACGTGGATGATATACGGCCACAGGCGAATTTTGCGAATCTGTTCGGGCTTGACTTTCAAGACTTTGGCTACTGCTTCTTTTGTCACAAATCGAGCAAGTGGATTTATTTGCTTGGCTTCTGAGTGTTGTATTGCTATCATGGTGGGTGCATCCTGATTGAATGAGTGCGTCTGATTGAATTAGTGCGTGTTGAATAAGTGCGTCTGATTTAAGTAGGTGTCTTTGATTCGATCGGGGTTTGTTTGAAAAAGCGATCGCCCTTCAGTTTCTAAGGCCTGGGCGATCGCCCTTTAATATCTAATTACTCTAAGGCAAATACTTGCCCTTTGTCAAGCATGGGATTGGTGAGGTTGCGGATTCGAGAGCTGGCTGCTGAAAACGGCTGGACTTTGACAGAGGTTGCCGATCGCTCGGGAGTCCACTACAGCACGCTGAAAAATTACGCCCGATCGCCCGGGCTAGCAACGGTTGATGTTACTTATCTGCAAAAATTAGCTCGCACTTTTGACGTGTTGATTGAAGATTTGTTTGAGGTGGTGGAAGAGTAGCTATCCGCCGGCGTTTCCTGAGTCGGGGATTTAACGTTTATGTATATAAAACATTATAGGTGAGATTTCACCCTTATGTCAAGAGGCGAATTGATCAAATTGCGGATTCGAGAGTTTGCTGCTAGGGAAGGTTGGACGCTGAAGGAAGTAGCCGATCGCTCTGGAGTATCCTACAATACTGTTAAAAGTTATGCCCGATCGCCCGGTATGGCAATGGCTGACATCGGTGCTCTGCTAAAATTGGCGCGGACGTTTGATGTGTCGATCGAAGAATTGTTAGATTTTGTGGAATAAGTAGCAAATTACACTTAAAATAAACCAGTGCCAACCAGCGCCAACCAGTTAGACCTCGCAGGGACGATCGACTGTGGGCCAAAGCAACAGATGCGAGAGTTGGCGGATGGGACGGGGCGAGGTCTGAAAGAGATGATATATTCTCAACGGCAATTGTAGCTGTGCGATCGCCCATATCGGTCTACAATTTTTAACGTTGAGCCTTATTGAAGTGCAGGAGTGGAGCTGGCTTGGATAACGCTAGTCTGTCAAGAAAACCCCCACAAGCCTCGGAGCTTGTCGCCGACGAAATTCCAGAAGCAGTGCGAGACCACCCATACATAGAAGCAGGAGCGAGCCAGTCCAAGAAAAAAGGGCTGATTTGGAAACTGCTAGGGTTGGGCGCTGTCGCCTTTGGAGTCAGCATTTGGCTGCACTTCAACTTTAACTTTTTCCCAGCAACCAGTCAGGCAGAACAAACTCAACAAAAAACAGCAGCGGCGAATTCGCCGTCAGAGGTGGCCGCGAGTCCAGCCACCAATTCAAAACCCGCAACCCCAGACAACCTGCTGGGACACTTGCCTTACCCAGAAGCACCAGCATCAGACTTGGTAAACGTCACTTCCGACGGTGGCATCAAACTCCGCAAAACCGCAGCAGCAAAATATCAAGAAATGGCTAACGCCGCCGCCGCATCAGGGATCTATTTCGCTCCCATATCCGGCTTTCGTTCCCTCGAAGACCAAGATCACGTATTTTTTGACGTAAAAGCCGAACGCAGGCAAAATCCCACCAAGCGAGCCGAAGTCAGCGCTCCTCCTGGATATAGCGAACACCATACAGGTTACGCGATCGACATTGGCGACGGCTCCGCCCCCGACACTAACCTCAGTCCCAGCTTTGACAGTACCCAAGCATTCAAGTGGCTAGAAGCCAACGCTCCCGCCTTCAGCTTTGAAATGTCCTTCCCCAAAAACAATCCCCAAGGTGTCAGTTACGAGCCTTGGCACTGGCGGTTTGTGGGCGACAGGCAAAGCCTCGAAACTTTCTACAAAGCTCATTCGATGAAAAAGTAGAAGAAAGAAGGAAGAAGGAAGAAGGAAGAAGGAAGAAGGAAGAAGGAAGAGGGAAGAGGGAAGAGGGAAGAGGGAAGAAGGAAGAGGGAAGAGGGAAGAGGGAAGAGGGAAGAAGGAAGAGGGAAGAAGGAATATTTTCCACATCTCCGGCTTTGCCACTCTCCCACTCTCCCCATCTCCCCCTCTCCCCATCTCCCCATCTCCCACTCTCCCCATCTCCCACTCTCCC
>JBBSNU010000014.1:0-18741 GCA_038260455.1 Chroococcales cyanobacterium
AGCATTGAGCGATCGAAAAGCCTCTTGAAAAGCATCCGTCGGCACCGGCGACATTTCCACATCCACCGGAGTCTTCTCTGCAGGCGGCAGTCTCAAAATTTTATCGCTAGCAGGAATTACCCCCAACAAAGGTAGGTGAATCGAATGTTTGACATCCTCTGGAGTCTGGAACACCGTTTTATTATTAAACCGTTCCGCCAACTGCGCCATCAGCATACCAAACACCAAACCAGCCAATCCCCCCAAAGCCAAATTCAAAGGCATAATCGGAGCAACAGCCATCAACTCGCCATTTCTATAGCGCGGAATTTCCGGCTTAGCAATCACCTCCCAAGCCACCTCTTTTTGACCGACAGCTTCTAGCTGTAAAGCTTGCTGTTTCGCCAGCAAACTATTCAGCGTATTATTAGTCAACTCCGCCTCCCGTTGCAAATCAGAATAGCGCCGCAAAATCACCGGAAATCCTTGAGAATATTGATTCAACTCCTTAGCAGCTTGTTCCAAAACCACATTTCGCACGCCCAGCACCTGAATCAAATTAGCAGTACCGATAAACTGCTCGATCAACTTAATCCGCACCGGATCTTGAAAAGCCAGCACCTGCGAATTCACCTTAGCCAAATCAGTTCCCAGAACTTGTTGGGCTTCTTTCTGCAACAAAGGAATCAGATTCTTGCGCTGTTCTCGCAACAATTGCATTTGCGGAGTTTGGTCTGTATATGTAGCCGAGTTAATCGCAATTTGCCCTTCCAATTGCTGCAATTGAGTCAGCATTGCTTGATAGCGGGGAGCTTGACTCAAAGCCGAAGCCATCAGTGCTTGTTTTTGGTTCAATCCGAGCTGATTTTGCAGGTTTGCATAGAGCAATCTCTGCTGGTTAAGCTGCGTTTGCGCGTCCAATCGTTGCGCTTGAATTTGACTAATTTGTTGCGCTAGTTGTTGGCTTTGAATTTGCGGATCGATGAAATTGTACTGCTGCCGCAACTTTTGAATTTCGGTTTGCAGAACTTGTTGGCGCTTTTTTTGGTTAGGAAGTTGTGATTTCACAAAATCTAGACTCTGGTTAATTTGTGTTCTGGTATCTTGCACGCTGTAGTTGCGGAAACCAACAGCCAATTTTTCCAAAACAAAATTAATCTTTTTCGGATCGTAATCCCGATATCTAACTTCGATAATTTTGGTATTTTTGAACCGATTGACTGACAGCCTGGTTTCCCCAGAAAACGGCAAATTATCTACTTTTTGATTCAAAAGGTAGCTGTAATTTATTTCGGGATATTTAGCCTGCAACTGTTTAATAATCGGCGACATAACTTGCGGGCTTTGCAAAACTTGAATTTGCGATTCGTAGTCAAAACCTGGATTTTCGGCAGTCCCGGGACTCGCTGGTTGCACTTTCAGCTCGCCGGAGTAGATTTTTGCTAAAGTTTTTTGCGTAACAGGGGCTTCTACTAATAATTGAAAGCGCCCTTCGTACTCGCTTTTTTGAGTCAACGTCCAGGCAAAAACTCCCGTTGTCACTGCCACTGCTACGGCGATGACTAAGAGGGAGCGGCTGCGGCAAACTTCCCAAAAACTTAACTCTTCTTCCTCTCTGTTTTCCCTATCTAAAAATTGATTTTCTTGATAAACTGCTGTTGATATATTTTGCCAATCCAAAAATTTTCTATTGTTATTAAACTGTGTTATTTGAGACTTTTTCCCTGGTTTCATTTGATTTCTACAACTTATTAGTTTAAACGTCTGTAAGGCTGGGGTCGTTTCATTAACCCGGTTTCTGACTAGATATCTAGTTACTAAACCGAAAAATTTTCTAGAAACCTGGTTTTTGAAACCCTAGCGCTAGTGTATTCAAATCACCGAAAAATATTGAACAACCGAAATATTCCCAACAGCGGGCTCAAAGGAGCGAGAGTCCCGCCTACATTATCCGAAAACGTAGCGCGTCCCGATCGCCTTACCATAATTACATCATTATTTTGCAGTTTGGGATTAGTTTCCTCATTGGCTGTTGCCGAAAAATTCACCTTAACACTTAGCTGGGAAACAGTACCGTTAGAATTCAGGCGAATTAAATCCACAGAATCCATTTCTGCCCGCGATTTATTAAAACCTCCGGCTGCTACCAGCGCTTGATTTAAAGAAGTGTTGGGCATCATCGCAAACGATCCGGCTTTCACGACTTCTCCCACAATGCTCACCTTAATCGTATCCGGTGAAAAAGTAGAACTAGCCACTTGTTCACCTTCGGCTGCATCAAGATTGTCGGCTTTGGGAACAATTACCGTATCTCCCTGTTGCAGCGCTAAATCTTGAGATACATCTCCCCCTTCCAAAAGTTGCCACAAATTCACATTAATAATTTGTTCTGTACCCGCGCGAGTCAGGCGGCGAACTTGTATTTGTCTGATATCGGCTACCGGCGTAATGCCGCCGGCCATTTTAATCGCCTTAGTTACAGTTTGCTGTACGAGAGTTTCCCCGCCTGCGGGAGTTTCGCTGGCAGCAAACAAACCAGAATTTGCACCTATTTCATTCTCTTGTACTCTACTTTGAACCTCTTTTGCCAGAGTATAAGTACCGGGGCGAGTTACTTCGCCCACCACAGCAATATTAATTGGTTGAGTGCTTTGTCCGGTAATGTTAGCTACTGCTAAAGTCGGTGCTTCTTGGCGGTTGAGGCTAGTTACAGTGGGAATAAATATCGTGTCGCCGTCGCGCAAAGTCAAGTCGGCGCGCAAATCGCCGTTTTGCAATAATTCCCACAAATCCACACTAATAATTTGTTCCGGTGCGTTGCGCTGGGGGCGGCGGATTTTGATTTGCCGCACGTCTGCTGATTGGGTAATTCCTCCCGCCATTCGCAGAGCCCGCGATATCGTGGGCATTTGAGTGCCAATTTGTTCTGAGGTGCCTCCGGGGCCTGCTGCTGAGGATATTGTATAGGCTCCGGGGCGGTTGATTTCACCGGCGATCGCAATTTGCAAAGGACGCGCAGCCAGCAGTTTCAGCGTAATCCAAGGACGTTTGAGATATTTGCCGTATAGCTCCTTGACAGCATTAGAAGCTTGTTCTAAGGTCATTCCGGCAACTTCCAGGCTGCCAATTAAGGGCAAACTCAGGGAACCGTCGGCCTGTACTTGATGTTGACCGTTGGGGCCGCTGTATTCCGGGACGTTGAAAATGTCCATTTGAACGCGATCGCCCGCGCCCAAAGTGTAAACTTCCGATCGTACACTTGTAGGCGCACTTGCCGGAAATCCGGGAAATCCCGGCGCTGCGGGTACTGGTACCGGCTCGCTCGAAGCAGGAGGAGGAGGAGGAGGCGCAAACTGGGCCGCCGCCGGAGAGCAGCCCACAGCCCCCAGCACTGACACTGTTAAACTTTGGACAATCAAATTTTTGACGGCATTACTTGTCAAATAACCCTGCTTGCAGCTTTTGCTGGAAACATCTCTCCGGGTTCCTTTCCTCGAAACAGAAGCGAACAATCGAACCATTTCCGTCAGGGCCAAGAATGCCCGAGGGTCAGGTTTTTTCTCAAGTTGCACGCCGCGCGAAGAACTTTTCACCACCATCGCTTTTTGCCCCTATCCTCTTCCTACCCCGCCAACATCAAATGTAACCTAACTGTTCTAACTTGGTCAGAACTTTTTTAACACTCTCTTCTACACTTTCTTGCTCTGTGTAGCAAATAATCTCAGGATTGAGCGGTTCTTCATAGGGATCGTCAATTCCCGTAAAACCCTTAATTTCTCCTGCTCTGGCCTTAGCGTACAGCCCTTTGACATCGCGACCTTCGCACACTGCTAGCGGCGCTTTGACATACACTTCAACAAAATTTGGCTCGATCGCTCTAATTTCGTCGCGAATTGCTCTGTAGGGGCTAATAGCTGCGGTCATTGCGGCAACTCCATTGCGGCTCAGCAGGTGAGCGACAAATCCAATCCGTCGAATATTAGTATCCCGGTCTTCTTGGCTAAATCCCAAACCTTTTGACAAGTTGGTGCGAACGATATCTCCATCCAAGATTTCAACTTTGCAGCCTCGACGCTTCAATTCTGGTTCGAGAGCTTCGCTGATAGTTGTCTTGCCGGAACCGCTCAGGCCGGTGAACCACAAAATAAAACCTTTTTCCATTTTTAGCCACTAATTAAGTAACGGGGAAATTAATTATACGATGTAAAACTTTATAGATGCAGTTCCCTTTTTCTATTATCTTGATTCGCGGTGTCAGTCGATTTTAGATTTTAGATTCTTCGACTTCGCGAGCGTACAAGTTTTAGATTCTTCGACTTCGCGAGCGTACAAGTTTTAGATTTTTGATTTTAGAATTGACTCTGGCAAGGAGAAATCAAAATTTGCGATCGCTGGCGCTTTCTTGCAGTAACAAAAATTTGGATTGTCTGCGTAATTACCGATGTATAGTTGATCGAGTCTTTACACATAAAAATTCAATTCGCGATCGCATTCAAGCCGAACATCTATCCCGTAGGGTGTGCACTGCGAACCTTACATGATGACAAATGCCGAACATCTATCCCGCACGGTGCTTATGGCGCACCTTATACCATTTTTACAAAATTTTGCTACAAAAAAGTGTTGGGCGGAGTGAAACGGAGGGTTGTTTACACGAGCCCTGTATGCAGCGGTGCGTCGCTATGAGATTGTCGATATACAAGTTAGGGATTTTCTGTGGCGACGCACCCTACGACTTGCAATCTAAAATCTAAAATCTAAAATCTAAAATCCTATTGCCATGTCCCCAACCTTAAAAGCAGATGTTTTAGTCGTCGGTGGCGGCACCGGCGGCACTGCAGCAGCCGTGCAAGCAGCCCGCCGCGGTGCCAAAACTATTTTAGTCAGCGAATTTCCCTGGCTGGGAGGAATGCTGACTTCCGCTGGCGTTTGTGCTCCCGATGGCAACGAATTAGCAGCTTTTCAAACTGGTTTGTGGGGTGCCTTTCTCCGGGAACTTCAGCAGCGACAGCCGGGAGGTTTGGATTGGGGCTGGGTCAGTTTTTTTACTTACGATCCCCGCATCGGTGCGGAAATTTTTGCTGATTGGGTTAAGTGTTTACCGAACTTGCACTGGATTTCTGGACAAATAGCTCGCGATGTGCTATGGGAAGGCAACAGAATTTCTGGCGTTCGGTTTGCAGATGTTACTGTTTTGGCCAAAGTCACTTTGGATGCAACGGAATTGGGAGATTTATTGGCTTTAGCGGAAGTCGGGCACCGCTGGGGTTGGGAATTTCAAGCCGAGTGGGGAGAACCCAGCGCGCCGATCGCCCCTAACGATCTCACACAAAGGTATTCGGTGCAAGCTCCGACTTTGGTGGTTGTCATGCAGGATTTTGGTGAAGGTGCTGCGGCACCAGAAATTCCCGCGCCGCCTGTTGACAATCCCGATCGATTTATCGGCGCTTGGAAAGATTACACTCCCGATCAATTTCTCAATTACGGCAGGCTGCCTGGGGGATTGTTGATGATTAATTGGCCGATTCGTGGTAATGATTATGGTGAAGGGGTCGATCGACTAATTGGATCTGAAACATCTCGACAAGAATTCCTCCAAGAAAGTCTCTGGCACAGCCAAAGTTTCGCCCGCTGCATTCAAACCCAACTCGGCCGCCGCTACGGTTTAGCACAGAACATTTTCCCCATTTCAGAAACAGAAAATCCACAAACTTCTCCCCTTCTTTCTTCTTCCTTCTCCCCTCTTCCTTCTTCCTTCTTCCCTCTTCCTTCTTCCTTCGCCTTACATCCTTACTACCGAGAAAGCCGCCGCTTGCGAGGACTCAGTACAGTCACAGAACAAGATATTTTGCCCATTGTCGGCGGCAGAGTAGCGAAATTGCCGATCGATTCTCAGGGAATTTGCGAGACAATTGCGATCGGCAACTATGCCAACGATCACCACTACCCGTCTGGCGACATTCCCTTACAGCCAAAATCTATCCGCTGGGGCGGCCGCTGGACGGGAACGACCTTTACAATTCCCTACAGTGCGCTAATTCCTGCGAGTGCAGACGGATTGCTGGTTTGCGAAAAAAATATTTCCGTCTCTCACATCGCCAACGGTGCAACTCGCTTGCAGCCGGTGGTGATGAATATCGGACAGGCGGCGGGGATGGCGGCGGCTTTGTGCGCGGAAGCTGGATGTCAGCCGCGCGATTTGTCGGTGAGGGTTTTGCAGGAAGCTTTGCTGCAAGATTCCGAGGCGAGGGCGGCGGTTGTTCCTTTATTTAATGTGACACCGGAGCGATCGCATTGGCTCGATCGGCAGCGCTATTATCTCGATCGACCTCAAGCATATCCCGCCAGCGGCGAATGTCCTTCCTCAGATCCAAAATCGCGACAAACCCGGTTTCTCAACGAAACTTCTGTATTTGAACCCAGAACCTTGACATCTGAACTTAGTTTCTGCCCAAACCCCAGCAGTCAAACAGCAAATACCCACAGCGAATTTTCCGGCATTTTCCGCCGAAAAGGCCCGCAAGACTGGACGCTAACGCTGACAAGTCCCGGATCAAATAGCGGTCAAACTTGGCAACTCGTGACTTTGGACTGGGAAACCGACAGCTTTTTAGACAATTGCGAAACCGAAAAACTGATAACAGTGTGGGGCTGGCCCAATGAAGCCGGTGGTTGGCTGCGGTTGGCATCTGTAGCGTTACAAGAGTAAGGTTTTTTGCAAAGTTCCGAAATTGGCAGAAATCTATCCTGATCGATCGGGCCAAGTCCGTATCAGGTAATAGACACTGACACGGATACTACCCATGCAAACCTACACTGCAATTGCTTTACTGAGCCTGTTGGGCATTACCTTGAGTGCCAGCGCTGCTCGTGCTTTTGAATCTCCAGCCTCAATGCTCGAAACTGCTACCGCCCAATATTATATGTTGTCAGCGCAAACTCAACAAAAGGGCGAACGCGGCCCAGAGAGGGGCAGCGGACGCAGAAGCTTTATCGAGCCTAATGTTACTCATGCGCTACAAAATTTCTAATATTACTGTATCTGTGCGAGTGCCAAAACTGAGTTGGTTCGGGCCGTTGGTTCGATCGATCTGATTTTCTGAAATTCTAGTTTTTCAGGTTAAACGGTAACTGCACTTTTTGTTTACAGTTTTCAGGAGATTCTTTTTGTGTGATAAATGTTAGCATATAAATCTTGAACCGCCATCTACCTAGAGATAGACTCTAGTATTTGGCGGTTTTGTCTTGAAAACGCTTTCCTCTCCCCCATCAGACCCTCGCCCGTTGTCGGAGCCTCCTCAAATTCCTGCGATCGCAATACTTATTTACGTTGTCCGCCAGCAGGTGCGGTTTAATTTTTCAACGGCTGTACTATAATTAACGTGCGATAACTAACTTAAATATAGGTAAACCCTGAGTGCAGAGGGTGGAGCAATCTACTTAAATTCGCCAATAAGAACCACTTATTCGGTGTCGGTCGCATTTAAGCCAATGCCCCAGCGAACTCAGGGAAATTAATAGGCCTGAATATTAGGATAGCTGCCAAGCTTTCCGGCGGCAGTCGGCTATGCTAGATTCGGCGCTCTCGCAATAATTTAGTGGAGGATCGCAAGATGCCTCCTAGTTTGGCTATTTCGGGGATTGTGATGAAAAATGACTCTTTAGATCTGGTCAAAAGCCTCAGCCCTAGTGCAATGGATCAGATCATGCTATATCTGGCCTTTAGCGCCATGAGAACCAGCGGGCACAGGCACGGGGCGTTTTTAGACGCGGCCGCAACGGCGGCTAAGTGTGCCATTTATATGACTTATATGGAGCAGGACAACAACCTGCGGATGACCGGACACTTGCATCACATTGAGCCTAAACGGGTGAAGGTGATTGTTGAGGAAGTCCGGGAAGCTCTGACTAAGGGAAAATTGCTGAAAATGTTGGGTTCCCAAGAACCTAAATATTTGATTCAGTTTCCCTATGTCTGGCTGGAACAGTATGCTTGGTTGCCTGGCCGCCCTCGCATTCCTGGAAACAGCTTGAATGCGGATGAAAAAAAATATCTCGAAGGCAAGGTTCCTGCTAATCCGCCTGATGCTCAACTGATCAATTCTTTTCAGTTTATGGAGTTGATCGAGTTTCTGCACAGGCGATCGCAAGAAGATATGCACCCAGAAAGGCGAATGCCTTTGAGCGAAGCTCTAGCAGAACACATCAAGCGCCGATTGATCTATTCGGGAACAGTTACTCGCATAGATTCTCCTTGGGGAATGCCGTTTTATGCCCTCACCCGCGCTACCTACTCTCCCGCAGAGCAGGAAGAGCGCACGTTTACGATGGTGGAGGATACGGCTAGATATTTCCGGCTGATGAAGGATTGGGCGGAAAAACAACCGAAGGTGATGCGAGTTATGGAGACTTTGGATATCCCGCCGGAACGGCTGGATCAAGCTGTTGAAGAATTAGATGAAATTATTCGCAATTGGGCCGATCGCTATCACAAGCGAGGCGAACCAACGATGGTTTTACAAATGGTTTTTGGGCCGCAAGACGACGCTTAATGTGATGAGTTATTGGTCATTGGTCATTAGTTATTAGTTATTAGTCATTGGTCATTGGTTATTAGTCATTAGTCCAACGTCATTAGTCCAACGTCATTAGTGCGAGCGTCCCCGCTCGCGAACGTCCAACGTCATTAGTGCGAGCGTCCCCGCTCGCGAACGTCCAACGTCATTAGTGCGAGCGTCCCCACTCGCGAACGTCCAACGTCATTAGTCGATCGCTCGAAACTAATGAGTAATGATTAATAACTAATAGTGGAGACAGCAACCAGTTTTTTTTCGCAAATACTGCGTTATACCATTTTTCTAAAGATGTGCTTAGGGAGCATCTCAGTTTTGTATTTATAGTGCGAGCGTCCCCGCTCGCGTATTGTACAATACGCGAGTTCTTGAGGTGCTCGCACTCAAAGAAAAAATGCTTTTTACAAAAATGAGATGATCCCTGTGCTGATGAAGTCTTAGCCCCCCCCTTACTAAGGGGGGGTTGGGGGGGTAAGATCTAGTGCTACTTTATGAAATTGGTATTAATGCTTTGAATGCTTGTAAAAAACCCGGTTTCTTGAGTCGGCTATCTCCAAAATTCACTAAACTAAAAAAGCTTTCCAGACATAGGCCAAGACGATCGCACAAATCGCTCCAATCAGCGTATTAAAAAAATTAACTACCTCATTCGTCAGCCATTCAAACTTTGATTGCACCGTCGCGCCAATCACGCTCTCGATGTTGGTAGCAATAAAAGCTGCAATAATACAAAAAACAACTCCTGTCAAGTCAATTAAACCCACAGCCCAACTCAAAAGCGCAATCAGGATCGATCCGACAATGCCCGCGATCGTTCCTTCCAGACTTACCGCCCCTTCCGTACCCCTAGGTACAGGCTGCAACGTAGTAATCAAAAACGTATGCTTGCCGTAAGCTTTGCCGATTTCGCTAGCGCAGGTATCGGAAAGTTTGGTACAAAAACTCGCCGCATAACCCAGCAATAACAGGGAAATCACCTCTTGTGGCACAGGCATATTGCCCGTATCTCCGAAAATAGATAATGCCAAAACTCCCACAGCACAAAAAGTAGCTGTTAAAGCCGAACCCCAGACATTTTCCGGGCCTCGTGCGCCCGATCGCTTTTCAGCAATGCCTTCTGCTTCTTTCTGGGCTTTACCGATGCGGGTAACTCCCGATCCGAGAAGAAAGTAAAACATCACCACCGCATAGCCTCGCCATCCCAAACTCGCCCAGATAATCACACCTAGCAGCCAGCCGTGAAATTGTCCGGCCCGAGTCAGCAATTTTTTGGGAGCAACTGTGGCGATCGCGAGTAAAAATGTATTAAGGGCGATCGCCACCAACCAAGGATTAGACCAAGATAAATAATTAAAGAACAATTCTGAATTCTGCACAGTCACTTTTATACCTCCATGAGCCAAATCTTATTTCATCTTGCCTTCCCCGTAACGGATCTTGCCCAAACAAAAGCCTTCTACGTAGACGGGCTCGGCTGCACATTAGGTCGCGAATCGCCCAATTCTGCGATTTTGGGTTTGTGCGGCCATCAAATTGTCGCCCACCTCAGCCGCGAACCTTTGACACCTCAGCGAGGCATCTATCCCCGGCATTTTGGGTTAATTTTCACTTCAGAAGCTGACTGGGAAGGGTTACTAGAAAAAGCACAGCAAAACAACTTAAATTTCTATCAAGAAGCCAGAAGGCGATTTGTCGGTTTGCCTACAGAGCACCGCACCTTCTTCTTAGAAGACCCTTTCCACAATATACTAGAGTTCAAGTATTACTGTGAAGCTGAGGCAATTTTTGGCCTCAGCGAATACGCTGAAGTGGGCGATGCTGTTTGATTGTTTTGGAATGATTTAACCGCAGAGAACGCAGAGAACGCAGAGGAAGAGAAGAGAGAAGCAACCTATTTATCCATATTTAAAGGTTCTGAAAGTGCTTCAGCCACCGCTTTTAAACTGCGGTCATGCCTCGCCATCATAGCATGGGCAAAGACTGACAATTTTACTTCTTTTGCCGCCGATATTTGGGAACTAGAAGCTGGCACAATGATGAAATCCCAAGGTGTCCAAATCGAAGTAAAATTCAGCTTTCCCAAGACAGTAGCATCTCGATTTAAATCTTCCAGAAACTCACTATTCGGACGCATTTGAACGCAGCCTTTTCCCCAGAGAGTGTAGGCAGTCCAAGTACCGCTGTGAGGGGAAGATATCGCAATAAAGCGCTGGACTCGGTTAAGTCCGCCTAACCTTTGCAAGTAATAGCGAGTTACTAAACCGCCCATGCTCAATCCTACAATATCTAAAGGCTGTTGTGGCTCGAAGTTTTTGTCTATATAATCTGCCATTTGTTGGGCTAATTCGTCGATGCTAGCGTTACCCCAGTGAGGCGAAAGATCTAGGCTGTAGACTGACCAACCTAAATCTCGGAGGTAGGCAGACATTTTGTGAAAAATTACCGATTTTCTGAAGATTCCGTGAATTAGCAAGACTGGGTTGCGGCTGAAATTGCTATTCATTTTTAATGGAAAATTTTATTTTTAATGGGTGCTTTTAGTTCTTCAATTAATGCGTTAATACTTTGGCTATCTGTTACCATTTGGCGGTGCAGCATTACATTGAGTTTAACTTCTTTGCCTACGGGCATTTGGGAGCTGTTCGACGGTAAAATCATGATGTCAAACGGTGTCCACATTGATGTAAAGTTTATGCGTCTGAGAGCCGTCACATCTTGATTTAAATCGCGCAGAAAGTCGCTATTTGGCCGCATATTCAGGTATCCTGGTAGGGATAGGCAATAGGCGGTGAGGGTGCCGCTGTGAGGGGCAGATATGGTGATGAAACGCTGTACTCGGTTAATTCCTCCGAGTCGCTGCACGTAGTAGCGGCTGACGATGCCTCCCATGCTGTAGCCTACTATGTCTAAAGTCTGTTCTGGCTCGAAGTTTTGAGAGATGTAGTCTGCTAGTTGTTTCGCTAGCGAGTCGAGGCTGAGGCTGCCGTCGTTGGGGGTAAGGTTGAGGCTGTGGACGCACCATCCGAGTTGGGTGAGGCGGGCGGACATTTTGCTGAAAATAGCCTTTGTGTCCCAGATTCCGTGGATCAGGATGACGGGATTGCGATCGAGCGTACTGTTCATTTTACTAAAAAATTGCTTGCCGATTAAAGCATAAATCACTCCCCTAGGTAGTTTCACCCATACTGGGACAGCTAGCGAATCGGCTCGATGTATCGTGGGCTAGTAGGCAATATCTCATAAATTCTGAGATAATAGTAAACAAGTGCAAATTGACACTCAAGCGGGCTAAAGCCACGCTCGATTCTTGCTTCTACGAATCGACTTGCCGATACAGAATTACTTCAACATCGGTAGCGGTCAATTCTCCACAAGCGTTACGGGTATTGTTACCCCAAGTTCCGGTATGCCCTACCGTACTTAATCCCCGACTTAGGATATTCTTAGCTGCATTGTGATCACGGTCTAAAACACATCCACATCTACAAACGTGAGTTCGTGTTGATAGACTCTTCTTAACAATCGTTCCGCAGCTAGAGCATTCTTGGCTGGTTCCATTGGGTGAAACGGCAATCGTAATTCTTCCGAATACTTTGCCAAAATATTCCATCCAAACTCGGAACATATACCAAGATGCGTCGTTAATTGATTTCGCTAGGCAGTGATTCTTCACCATATTCTTAATTCTCAAATCTTCGTAGGCTACACAGTCGTTAGACTGGATTACGCATCTTGCTAATTTCACAGCAAAATCTTTACGTTGTCTACTTATTTTGAGGTGGCGTTTTCCCAGAGTCACTCTGGCTCTTTTTCTGTTGTTGGAACCCTTGACGCGCTTTGATACCCGTCTTTGGGACTTCTTCAGTTTACGTTCTCCCTTGCGGAGGAATCGTGGATTCTCTACTGCAATGCCATTGGAGTCGGTGTAGAATTCTTTCAATCCCACATCTAAGCCAATGACATTTCCAGTTATTTCTACGACTTCGGAACGGTCAACCTGAATGCAAAACTGAACGTAGTAGCCGTCTGCACGTTTTACCAGTCTGACTCGTTTAATCTGAGTGATTTGGTAGAAATGCAAGTCGCGTGTCCCTTTTAGTTTCAGCTTCCCAATCCCTTGTTTGTCGGTGAAAGTGATGGACTTCCGGTCTGTTGCCAATTTCCAACCGCTAGTCTTGTATTCGACTGAGCGGTTGCTTTGTTGGAACTGTGGAAATCCCTTTTTGCCGGGAGTTTTCTTTTTGCAGTTGTCGTAGAATCGGGAGATTGCCGACCACGATCTTTCTGCACTCACCTGTCGAGCCATGCTATTTAGGTCATCACAAAACGGAAACTCTTTAGCTAATACTGCACAGTGTTTACTCAGATCGTTTCTACCAATCTTCTCGCCATCCATCCACAAGCGAATTGCTTTGTTGCGGATAAATTGTACTGTTCGTATAGCTTGATCGACAGCATCAAACTGCTGTCGCTTTCCGTATGCTTTGAACTCAAAAACTAGCATGACTTCGACCTCATCACGATATACTTATCGTAACAGAGTTGGCGTAAAGTGGATGCAGTTTGTTACAATACTTTAAAAGAAAGACTCAAGGGGACTGAAGTCCCCGCCCGCTTTCATCGAGCGGACTAAAGTCACGCTCGCTTGGAGCATTCCGGTAGTTTCCTTGTAAAATTGGGATTTTTGAGTAAAAATTACTAGAATGTCCGCGTTTTTAATCAAAATATTGTAAATTTTGATTAAGAAATATAGACAAAAGTTGCCCAACCTCGTAGGCTAACCTTGTTGATAAGCTTGTACAAATTTCTCTAATAGAACAAAAGGAGTAAGTCTAATGTTTGGTTTTATCAAAAATTTCTTCGGCGGTATTTTCGGCTTTTTTGGCAGACTGTTGGGCTTGAAAAAGTCTGAATATTTCATGGATTTAGGCGAATCTTCGGCGAAGGAACCCGCTAAGGTTGCACCTGCGAAGGAACCTGCTAAGGTTGCACCTGCGAAGGTAGAGGCTGCTGTTGCGAAAGTAGAGGCTGTGCCTGCGAAGGTAGAGGCTGCTGTTGCGAAGGTAGGGGATGCTGTTGCGGCCGCACCTGCAAAAGTTGAGGCTGTTATGTCAGGCAAGTCTGAACCGGCTAAGAAGGCTAAGGTAGAGAAAAAGTCTAAGAAAGAAAAGGAACCAGTCGCTAGCGTTCCTGCTAAGACTTCGGAGCCCGCGAAGGTTCCTGCTGCTGCAACTAACGGGAAAGTCCCGAGTCAAGCTGAACCGAATCGCACTTTTGCTCCTAATAATTTAATGCCGATACCAACTACCACTCGTCGCAGCCCTGGCCCTAGCATGAACAATTTCCGGGAAATGGCCCGTCAGGTGAACATGAAGTAGAAGTTAGGGAATGGGGCATTTGAAAATTGCAAATGCTGGGGTTAAAAATTTAAAAATGCCATTGCTCATTTTTAATTTTTAACTCTTTTTTTGTTCTATTCCCTATTTCCTTTGTTTCTGAGAAAAGCTAGGGCGCTGTATAGCTGGAAAGCGGGGTCCCAAGGAGTTTCTGATTTGCGATCGACCTCTACATGAGATTCAATTTTGCTCAACATATGGGTGTAATCGAGGACTGTCTCGGCAAAGGGCGTAAATTCTGACCACACTGTAACGTCAAGCTGGCGATCGAATATTTCCAGTAAGCGATTCCAGTTAATTCTGGTGGTACTTTGAGGAATTTGTGGGGATTTTTTGACTGGGGAAGTTTGGTTTTTCAGGTTAGGTGAAGCTGGGATAGCTGCTGAAATTTGGGTGAAGTCAACACCTGTTTTAAATTCGTAACTTTGGTCGCAAATTCGTAGGATGCAGTTGCGGCTGGGAATGTGCAAGTCGCAGATTTGAGCGTAATCTTGGGTAATTTCTTTGTGGCGAAATTGATCGGTTCTGCGGTTGGGCGAGTAGTCCATGATTTCCATGAACATCGGCAACAAGCCTTCTACTCTTTGGCTGACTTCTGACCACTTGAATTCTATAGAACCGAGTCGATTTAGATGATCTTTGCAAACAACGGCTGGGGAAGAGAGAGACTGGAAGTGTTGAACTCGGAAGATTTGGATTTTTTTAATGTCGGTTAGGGTTGTCCAAAATACAGGAATGCCAGCTTTGAGGAGTTCTTGGCCGTAAATTCGGAGTTCGGCGATGGGGCCGGTTTTGTAGAGTCTCCAGCCGCGGCTTTGGATTTGCATCCGGGTGGTGTAGGCGTCGATTTTGAAGATTCTGCTGATATTTTGGACGGCTGCGGGTTTGTCTTCGGGACTCACGGGTTCGAGGATCAGGAGTCCGGGTTCGAGGCTGCTGGGGTCGTTTTTGGCGGTTTCTATGGCTTGTTGGCGGAGGTTTTGTTGTGCGGTTTCTATGCGTTGAATGCCTTGGCGGGCTTGGGTGACGATTTTGGGGTTGGTGATGTCGCGGAGTATTAGTTTGTAGGTTTTTTGGGCTTTGTCGGGGTTGTTGGTGAGTTCGTAGTAGCGGCCGATGTAGTATTGCACCCAGGGGTTTTCGGGGGATTTTTTTTGCAGTTGTTTGATGAGTTGGGCGGCTTGTTTGTAGTCTTGGTTTTCTAGGGAGGCGACTATTTCTTGGATGTCTGTCATGGCGGTTGCGGGAATGGGGTTGTTTCTATCTTGGCTGATGTTTTGTTGCTTTGGCTAGGGGTTAATAGGTTTGGCTTTTCTGTTAGTTGGTGCTGTTTTGATTTTCGGATAAATAAGATTTGGATTTTTTTAACCGCAGATGAACGCGGATGAACGCGGATGAACGCGGATGCGTACAGTATGTTAGCGAAAAGTGCTCTGTAATATTTGGGCGGGTTTTTGTTAAGGTTGATGGGACTTCTTGCCTTTATTCGCTTTCAATTCCTGAAATTATCTGCGTTTATCTCTGTTTATCTGCCTTATATCTGCGGTTGAAGGATGGATAGAAGATTTGGGGAAAGAGTCGTCCGCTATTTTGGGACGGACAGAGGGGTGAGTTTTGGTCGATCGACATTGCTCAAATCTAAGCGATAATTTGTTGTTGTTGCACCGGGGCCATTTCCTTCTCTGACGGTGATAATAAAGGCAGTTTGGGTTGTGGAATCTTGGATTATTTTGTCAATAAATTGTCTTTGTATTTTTTCGACATTTAAAACTTTGGGTCTGCTAAAAATTCGTTCTGAAATACAGAAAAGTGCGGCTCCGTCTTGATAGCGGGCTGCATAAAACCAATATTTTTTACGGTTAGTTGTAAATTCTTTTCTGCTAAATATAGTGTATCTTTCAATTGGGGCTAATTGTTGGTTTAGGTTGCAATTTTTATCGATGTAGGTTGCGTTTGCTGGTAGTTGCAATTGTTGGGCAAAAACTGCTGGTGCAATCGCGGTTACAATTGCTGAAATGATGGTGAGGGTGGGGGTGAAGGGCGATCTGCTTTTCATCAATACTTGCCTCTATTTATGGTTGTCAGGTATTGTACAGTGTACTTCATATTTTATTTTTGTTTTAAATACTGTTCTAATTCCGCAGTGCGCGCTTTTGTCATCCGATCCAAACATTCATTGAGGAAACCTTCATAACCAGTACCTCCGCGATTTTGATAAACTTCAAATTCGCAGGTTTTATCTCTTAACTGAATCCATCCTAGTTGTGCTTCCGCAAGGATCGATCGCTCTTCGCGACTCAATTTAGCAACCAGTTGCTTGTAAACCTCATTCAGAGCTTGTATTAGGTTTCGTACCTAAACCTAATACAAGCTCTGACTTCCACATCTCCTTGCGGCCGATCGCAATTAATCTGTTGAGCAATGACAGATTGCCCCGATCGCGCTAAAATTGATGTTGTAGCTAACATTGTCACAAGTACGCGAGCGCAGCTATCCCGAGCGTGAATCGACCACAAGGGCGATCGGCTTTTCGGTAAATTTATTTTCATTACCCTGAAACCCACGTATTTTACGATTTTTCTAACACAAGACCGATTTTATTCAATGAATTTAAAGATTATTTTTAGATTGGGCGAGGGCCCGCCCTGTTTGTCGGATTCCCAAAGTATGCTTGATAGCTGTATCTACTGCAGCCATATTTGACCAAATACCAATTTTGCGATCGATTTCAACTTCTAGAAGCGTCACCAGATTGTCTGTCATGATTACCGAGTCAGCCAACAATCGTGTTTGCTGGCCTTCCCTTGTGGCTAGGGAAACAAAAACCCGGCTTGGGTGTCCTGCACGAGCTAAATTGCTAGTAATCATTGCTGTAATGGTTTGTCCTAAACCAGTCCCCAAATTATCAGCTTGAACTATCAAAACTGGGCGGCGCTTCGCAGTACGCAAATCAGCATTGGGAAACAGAACCAGCGCCACATCACCGCGTTTATAAATCATCGTAAGCATCCATTTCCGGTTGTTCCCAATCCTCGGCAAATCTGCTCAACCTGATGCGTAAATCTCCTGCTTGCTCGCGATCGATACCGCGAGATTGTAGTTCTATTAATGCTGATTCGGCGAGAAAAGTAACAATAACTTTCCCTTCTGTTAAGTCGCCAGGAGTTTCTAATAAGACAACTTTCCCGTCTCGATATATACCCTTTACTGATTTTAACATTTTACTTTTATGCCCAACGACTTATTGACATTTTAGCTTTGTTTAGGATATCTAGCAGCTCAGGGAAATATTTTTGGGGATTGGCACTTTTCAAAAGCGGCTCCCACCAAAGATAAAGCCACCATCGGCGCTGTTACCGCCCTCAAAATTCTACTACCCAAAGAAACAGGCTCAAAACCAAATTCGATCGCCCTTTCCACCTCACCATCAGTCCAGCCACCCTCCGGGCCAACCGCAATCGCGATCGATTCCTCCGGTTCTTGCTCCCCCCTTAGCAAGGGGGGCTGGGGGGGTTCCTCCGGTTCTTGCTCCCCCCTTAGCAAGGGGGGCTGGGGGGGTTCCTCCGGTTCTTGCTCCCCCCTTACTAAGGGGGGCCGGGGGGGTTCTAAACCGCTCACACAGTCCCACAAATGGCGATTTTCCCCGCGAGCCACACAAATAAATCGATGTTTTTGGCCGCAATTTTTCACAGCCAAATCAAAGGAAACAGGCTCTAAAATTTCTGGGACAATTTGACGTTCCGACTGTTCTGCGGCCTCTGCAGCAATCCTTCTCCAACGATCGACCTTTTGAGAACTAGGTTTGAGCAAAGTGCGATCGCTCGTCACCGGCACAATACTAGCCACACCCAACTCCGTCGCCTGCCTGACAACCTCATCAAAGCCGTTTCCTTTGGGCAATGCTGCCATCAAAGTTACTGCCACCGGAAGCTCCCCGTTCGCGGCAATCTCCTCTGTTATCGAGGCAAATAACCCGGTTTCCCGGGCTGCTAGAATTGCTAACCACCAATGTCCGCGGCCGTCCATTGCAATAAATCGATCGCCCGCTTGCAACCGCAGCACTCGATTTAAATAATGCTGTTGTTCTCTAGTTAAGTCGATTTTGTTAGCACAAATTTGGGCAGCAGCAACCGCTAATCTTTGTAATTGAGGCATTGAATTTGGGATTGTTCGTTTTCTATTAGATTTTTTTATTTAACCGCAGAGAGCGCAGAGAACGCAGAGGAAGAGGGCAAGAGAGGAGATAGATAGGCAGGCGGGGTTTCAACCGCTCAGAAATAATAAAGGCAAAGCATTTACAACCAGATTTATGTTAAAAATTCAAGGTTTTTTCTGCAAATGCTCTGCCCTTATGTTACTTTTGCCTAAACTCTATTTGATGCGATCGAAAATTGAAAATCGGCTTATGCTTCCTCCTGAATCTTCTTTAAATAAGTAGAAATCGCCTCTGTAGCTAGCTGTGTAATCGGCTTGCCCTGACGGGCTGCTTCTTCCTTGAGCTCGTTGTAGATTTCATCGCGGACGCTAATTCGACGGCGGACTTTGCCACCAGCAATAGCAGTCTCATTCTCTTCGGCGTTACTAGACGTAACATCTAAATCATTAATCTCAGTTGTCATCGAGTCAGCAGATTGGTGATTGGTTACAAATTGACGGATAGATTCTAACCCAACACGATCGCAAAAATTGCCAAAACTCTCGCTCAATTGCCGTTTTTGCTTAAAATAGACAAAAATCGGCTCCAGAAAAGCTTCAAAATCATTGACGTGTAGCTTTTGCTCAATTGGTTGTGC
>JBBSNU010000015.1:0-18720 GCA_038260455.1 Chroococcales cyanobacterium
ATAGATAGATTGTATGGCGCGATGGCCTTAAATGATTCCTATACAACTTACACTCAAAAATTTTCTCAGCTATCGCGAAGCTGCTTTAGACTTTCGCGGCCTGCACACCGCTTGCATTTGCGGGCCTAACGGTGCTGGCAAATCCTCTCTCCTAGAGGCGATCGCCTGGTCGCTTTGGGGCTGTTGTCGCAGCGATACAGAAGACGATATCATTCATATCGGCGAAACTGACGTGCGCGTTGATTTCACTTTTTCCACCGGCGGCCAAATCTACCGGGTGATTCGTAACCGCCGACGCGGACAATCGGGGAGTTTAGAATTTCAAGTTAGCTTGAATGCTGCTGAAACTCAGGATCAACTCTGTTTTCGCACCCTCACAGACAAGGGCCTGAGAACAACTCAGCAAAAAATCCTCGAACATATCAAATTAGATTACGATACTTTTATTAACTCGGCGTATTTGCGGCAGGGGCGTGCTGATGAGTTTATGCTCAAAAAGCCGATCGACCGCAAGCAAGTTTTAGCCAACCTCCTCAAGCTCGATCGATACGACACTTTAGCCGAACAAGCCAAGGAAAAAGCCAGAGAATTTAAAGCCAAAGTCGAAGTTCTCAAACACAGTTTGCAAACCGTACAAGAGCAACTGCAACAAAAAGAGGCAATCTGCGACGAACAAATTCAATTGCAGCAAGCAACCGATTTGCTTCAGCAGCAGCAGCAAGCCGACACTGCAGAGTTGCAGCAACTGCAACTCCAGCACCACAACCGCCAAACTTGGCAAAAACTCCTCGCCGGCTACCAGCAACAGCACTACAATATTTCTCAAGAATGCCGCCGCCTGCAGCAAGAACTCGCTGCGGCCAAACAGCAGGAAAATGAGCTAAAAGCCCTCCTCGGACAGGAAAATGAAATAACAGCGGGAATCGCGTATTTCCATGATTTACAAGCCACAGAAGAAGCTCAGGCTGGGAAATTTAAGGTTAACCAACAAGCCCAAAATCAGCGCCAGCAATTACAAGAACAGCAGCGACAAGAACTGAGCTTTTTGCAAAACAAAATTCAGCAGTTGCAAGCTCAGTTAGATGTTTTAGAACAGGATGAAAAAGAGGTTCTAGGTGTTCTCAAACAGCAGCCGGAGGTTGACAAAGGACTCGCACAGTTGCAAGCTGTTCGATCGCGCCTCAGCGAACTCGACCGATTGCAATTGCAAGTTTCGCCGCTGCTACAACAGCAGCAGCAAAAGCAACAAAAGCTCGATCGCGCCCGCGCCGGTTTAACAGCCCGCTTAGACGAAATCAACCGACAGGTGCAAGTTCAGCAGCAGCAGCGACAGCCGCAATTGCAGCAGGAAATCTCGGCCATCGCCAATCAAATTTTGCAGTTGGAAAACAAGCGAGTTTATCAGGAACGAGTCCGCGAAAAAGGCCAAGAAAGGCACAGCTTTCTGGAAAACCTGCAAGCCAAAAGCCGCGACTATCAAACCAGACTCGCCGAAATCGACCAAAAACTGCAACTGCTGCGGAAAAATGAAGGAGAAACCAGCGCAGGCGAAGCTACAGTCTCGAATTTTGAGGAAAACGAACAATCGAATTCGCGTTTAATGGTGCGGGATGCAAATTTTGGCAATTGTCCTTTGTGCGATCGACCTTTAGACGAACACTACTGGAATTTGGTAGTCACAAAACACCACTCCCAACAGCAAGAAATTTGGAACCAACTGTGGGTTGTGCGCGAACAGTTGGCCGTTTCCGAGCGCGAAATTCAAGTCCTCAGACATGAATACCGCGAACTAGAACAGGAATTAGCGCCCTATCAAGAATTGCGGGAACGCCGCAGTCATTTACAAGCACAACTGGACGGCCTGGGCCAAGAGGAAAACAGGCTGCAAAGTATGCGTCAAGATGCGGATGAAATAGAGCGGTTACTCAGTACCGGCGAGTATGCAGCCGATGACTTGGGCGAACTACAGCAAGTCGAACAGCAACTGCAACAGCTCAATTATAGCGATCGCAGTCACTCCCTCGCCCGCAGCGATGAAAAGCGCTTGCGGTGGGCGGAAATTAAGCAAGCTCAAATCAAAGATGCTCAGCAGAAACTGGATAAACTTAATACCCGCCGCCCGGATTTGCAAACTCAATTAGCCGCCGTACAACAACAGTTAGAACAGCAAAAAAATAGCTCGGAAATTCAGCAGCAAATTCTGTCTTTAGATAGATACATTGCGGAAGTTGGCTATAATTTGGAACAGCACGAACACGTCCGCAGCGAAATGCGCCGATCGCAGTTTTGGATCGCTAGGGCCGAAAAATTGCGATCGGCAACTCAGCAGTACCCGCAAGTGCAGCAGCGGATTAATGAAATTGCTAATTCTATCGCCGTGCGCGATCGCGATTTGCAAGCTGTCACCGCTCAAACTTCCGCGATGAATCAGCAGTTACAAGAACATCCCGATCCAACTGCTCGCATCAGCGCCGTAGAACAGCAAATAAGCCGCCGCCGCCAGCAGCTAGACCAACATTTGGGAAGTCTCGGACGACTCCAGCAGCAGCAGCAAAATTTGGAATCCCTGCAAGTTCAGCTAGTAGCTCAAAAAGAGCAAATGCAAGTTACAAAGCGCCAATACCGAGTTTATCAAGAGTTGGGTCAAGCCTTTGGCAAAAACGGCATTCAAGCTTTAATGATTGAAAATGTTTTGCCTCAACTAGAAGCGGAAACTAATCATGTTTTGTCGAGATTGAGCGCGAATCAGTTGCACGTTCAATTTATTACTCAGCGGGCGGCGGCTGCTAAAAAATCAACTAAGTTGATTGATACTTTAGACATTTTAATTGCTGATGCTCGCGGGACTCGCCCCTATGAAACTTACTCTGGCGGTGAAGCTTTTCGGATTAATTTTGCGATTCGGCTGGCGCTGGCGAGATTGTTGTCTCAGCGGGCGGGTACGGCTTTGCAAATGTTGATTATTGATGAGGGATTTGGGACTCAAGATGCGGAAGGGTGCGATCGGCTGATTGCTGCAATTAATGCGATCGCCCCTGATTTCGCCTGCATCCTCACCGTCACCCACATGGCGCAGCTCAAAGAAGTTTTTCAAGCCAGGATTGAAGTAAGCAAAACTGCTCAGGGTTCTTGCATTAGCTTGTCGGTTTAGATATGGTTATACCATTTTCAATTTTTGATTTTCGATTCAAGATGCAGACGGCGGTTGAAACCGCGTCTACACAAACAAAACCCGCCTCCGCGGGTTGAAGATCGGACGGTTTATTCCCCGGAGATCCCCCTCGCATCCCCCTTAAGAAGGGGGACTTTGAGAACACTCTTGTCCCCCCCTTCTTAAGGGGGGCTAGGGGGGATCTCCGGGCTTAACTGAACCGTATTGTTGTATGGACGCGAATTCCATTCGCCTGCTCTTCAACCCGCGGAGGCGGGTTTTGTCTGTATAGGCGCGAATTCCATTCGCCCGCTCTTTGATTCGCTCTTCCTTCCATTCGCTCTTCCTTCCGTTCGCTCTTCCTTCCATTCGCCCGCGCTTCATTTCCCCGTCGGCTTTTTGGGGCTGCTGAGTTTGTTAGGTTAAACTAAAAATAAGACTATAAAATAAGAATACCTCAACCTATTTAAAATTATTTATAGTTCAGTCCACTCCTTGGGAGTTTGGGTATTGCCACTTATGATAACAGACTCTTTCCACCTGTCTCTCCTAGAACGGGCGATCGCCGCGTCGAGCAACAGCATCATCATTGCAGATGCTAACAGCCATGACATACCTATTATCTACTGCAATCCTGCTTTTGAGAAACTGACGGGTTACAGTAGCGAAGAAGTTATGGGACGCAACTGCCGGTTTTTGCAGGGTGCCGATACCGATCGCGCCCAATTAGACAAACTCCGCAGCGGTTTGCGATCGGGAACAGAAATTAAGGTAGTTCTCAAAAATTACCGCAAAGACAAAACTCCTTTTTGGAACGAATTAACCGTTTCCCCCGTTCTAAATGGCGAGGGAAAATTAACTCATTTTATCGGAGTTCAAAACGATATTACCAAAAGAATCACAGCCGAAACAGCCCTGCAAGAAAGCGAAGAAAGATTGCGGGCGATCGCCGCTGCAACTCCCGTTCCCATCCTAATTACGCGCCTGTCAGACAGCACAATATTGTACGCAAATCCAGCCCTAGGGGAAACTTTCGGTTTGAGTTCCCAAAAGTTGCTCGGCAGCAAAAAAAGCGATTTTTATGCCAACGCGAGCGATGGCCATAAATTGCTAGAATTAGTCAAAGAAAAGGGCTTTAGCGACAGCCAACAAATCTGCCTCAAAAAGGCAAACGGCAGTTTGTTTTGGGTGAAAATGTCGATGCGAGCGATTAATTTTAACGGTGAAGCGGCAATTTTATCGGCATTTTACGATATTACCGATCGCGTAGAAGCAGAAACAGCACTACGCCAAAGCGAAGCCAGGTTTCAAAAGTTGGTTGCCAATGTTCCCGGAATGATTTATCAATTTCAGTTAGCAGCAGACGGAACTGTGTCATTCCCCTATGTCAGTTCCGGCTGCCGCGAACTCTACGAATTAGAACCAGAGGTGCTCCAAAATTCTGCTATTCCCGCGATCGAAATGATTCATCCAGACGACGCGCAAAGCTTCCAGGAATCTGTGGGTGTCTCAGCTAAAACATTAGAACCTTGGCGGTGGGAAGGCAGATTAGTTTTTCCGGGCGATCGCATCAAGTGGATTAGCGGGGCTTCCCGACCAGAAAAGGACACAAAAGGTGACATTATTTGGGACGGCTTGTTGATCGACATTAGCGATCGCAAACAAGCAGAATCAGCACTGCAGCAAAGCGAAGCCAGATTTCAAAAAATGGCCGCCAACCTGCCCGGAATGATTTATCAATACTTGCTGCATCCAGACGGTTCCAATCAATTCACTTATGTCAGTCCCGGCTGTTGGGAACTCTACGAATTAGATCCAGAAAAAGTTCAAAAAAAATCCGGTTTAATGTGGTCAACGGTACATCCAGAAGACCTAAAGCCCCTGTTAGAATCAGCCACACTTTCAGGGAAAACTTTAAAACCGTGGAAATATGAAGGGCGGATCATAACCAGGTCAGGAAAACTGAAATGGATTCGTGCCATTGCCCGCCCCGAACTGCAACCGGGCGGCGATATACTTTGGGAAGGTGTGACAATCGATATTAGCGATCGCCAGCTAGCAGAAATCGCCCTGGGCGAGTCAAAAATCGCCCTGCAACAAGTCAATCAAGAACTAGAAAAGCGCGTCCTACAGCGCACGGAAGCCTTGCACGCCTCGCAAAAAATGCTGTGGTTGGTGATCGACAACATCCCTCAGTTAATCGCCTGGAAAAATCGAGATTCAGTTTACTTGGGAGGTAACAAAAACTTTGCCAAAATCGCAGGTTTCAATCACCCCAGTGAAATCGTCGGTCTCACCGACTACGATATGCCTTGGAAGCCAGAAGAAACAGAATTTTTTCGAGCCTGCGATCGGCGCATCATGGCAACCAACACCGCAGAATATCACATGATCCAGCCGCAACTGCAAGCCGACGGCACCAAGCGCTGGGTGGATACAAATAAAATACCTTTACACGACAATTACGGCAATGTAGTCGGCATTTTGTCTACCGTTGAAGACATCACCGACAGACTTTCCCTACAAGCTCAAGTCCGGGCCAGCGAGGAACTATTTCGCAAAATCTTTGAAGATGCACCCATCGCTATCTACTTAGCCAATTTAGAGGATAACCAGTTAGTGCGAGTTAATAAAACTTACTGCGAAATGCTGGGATATTCCGCTGCTGAATTGTTCGGTAAAACATTTATAGAAATTGAACATCCCGAAGATCGACCCAAAACAAACCAAGTTGCTGCTTCTCTCAATCGGGGAGAAATTCCGAGCTATCAAATCGAAATTCGCCATATTTCGGCTACAGGTAAGACTGTTTGGGTAAATGTGACAGCTACTCTGATTCGAGACGGCGAAGGAAAACCTATTTACAAATTAGGGATGATTGAAAATATTACCAACCGCAAAATTTCCGCAGCAGCACTCCAAGCTTCCGAATCTCAATTGAGAAAACAAGCAGCTCAATTGCAAGAAGCCTACGAAAAACTCCAACACGCTCAAATCCAATTAGTTCAATCTGAAAAAATGTCGAGCCTGGGTCAAATGGTTGCGGGTATCGCCCACGAAATCAACAATCCTGCAACTTTTATTCACGGCAATATTTCTCACACCCAGAACTATTTTAATGATTTAATAGAACTCTTGAATCTCTACCAGGAATCCTACCCGTCCCCAGCTCCTCAGATTGTTGAAAAAGTTACGGAACTAGAGTTAAATTTCCTCAAGGAAGACTTGCCAAAAATGTTAATTTCTATGAGAGTAGGGATAGAAAGAATTAGTAAAATTGTGTTGTCGCTCAGGAATTTTTCTCGACTGGACGAATCAGAAATGAAGTTGGTAGACATTCATGAAGGAATTGACAGCACGCTGTTAATTTTGCAGCACAGATTGCATCAAGAAAATCAAAAAAGCCGGATTGAAGTTATTAAAAATTACGGAAAAATCTCGAAAATTTACTGTTGTGCGGGGCAGTTAAACCAGGTATTTCTCAATATTATCGGCAATGCGATCGAGGCGCTAGAAAACCAACCGCAACCCAGGACGATCGTGATTCGCACAGAAATGCAAAAAGCCGGGTTGACAAGTCACAATAAAAGCAAGCTGAGTGAGTGCGATCGCCTTGTCATTTGCATCGCCGACAGCGGCCCGGGAATGACCGAAGAGGTTCGCAAGCGGCTGTTTGACCCGTTTTTCACGACCAAAGCGGTCGGGTCTGGCACAGGCTTGGGGTTGTCCATCAGCCATCAGATTGTGGTAGAAAAACATAGGGGAAGTTTGCAGTGCATCTCTCGACCAGGACAGGGAGCGGAATTTTGGATTGAAATTCCGGTGTAAAGGATGGAAATTTAGCTCACAGTTTAAATATCTAACTTTTAATGCCCAATTGCCGTCGGTGCTTGAGTTATCGGGGTTTTGAATTAACAACGCTCAGAGGCCGAAATTAATCGCATTCAGCGGTGCGCTCATCTGCTGCCCTTATTCACTAGGCAATTATGCTGAAAAAACTACCTTTCTCCTGGTCTCGCTACATTCCAGCCGGGTTGACGCTCGTTTTGGGTGTGGGAATGTCTGCCCTAGCGTTTGCCTTGGTTTGGGACTGGGAAGACAAGCGCCGCGACTACGAAATGAACCGCCGCATAGACGATATTTCGATCGGCATCGAACGCCAGCTAAACTCCGACTTAGACACAGTTCTCGCCCTCAGCGACTACATGAAAGCCTTTAGCGCCGTCGAGCGTTCATCTTTTGCCAGCTTTGTCGGCCGTCCCCTATCCGTCCACCCCAGCCTGCAACTGTTGGCTTGGGTGCCCCGCGTCCCCAATTCCGATCGGCAAAACTACGAAGCCAAAGCCAGAACCGAAACCGACTCCAGCTTCGAGATTACAGAGCGCGGCCCCCGAGGAGAACTGCGTAAGGCCAGCCAGCGTTCCGAATACTTCCCGGCTTTCTACGTGGAACCAACAGCCGGAAACGAGACAAAATTGGGCTTTGACCTCGCCTCTGCCCCAAAAATCAGCGCGGTTCTCGATCGATCGCGCGATACCGGAGAAATGATTGTCACCAGCTACATCGGCCTAACTGAGGAGAATTCCTCGGAACCCGGTCTTTTGGTAATAGTTCCGATTTACCAAAACAGCGCTAAACCGACTACCCTCGAATCCCGCCGCCAACTGCTGCAAGGATTTGTTATGGGCATATTTCGAGGCAAAGATATTTTTCAAGCTTCTTTAAAAGGACGCAATACCGACTACCTAACTATTTATCTCGGCGACGAGGCTTCAGACAAGCAAGAAGCACGGTCGCTGTTACCGCTAAGGGGGAACCGAGTTGTCAAAAATCAGGCGGCTTTGAGCGAAATTCAGCATTTTGGGTTGATTTTCCAGCCAGACCGCCAACAAGTGCTGACCGCATCGGCCGCTGCAGAACGCGATCTCCGGTCAAACTGCCCGATTCAAGACGATCGAGACCTCGATCGCAAAGCCTGCCAAAGGCTGATCAAAATTAGCGGCCGCCAGTGGTCTGTGTACGTGTCAGCAACTGCGGAAATTCGCAAGATTCGCAAGCACTGGCGGTCTTGGGGAACTCTGACGATGGGGATGCTGTGGACTTTGATTCCGGTGACATATATGCTGACAGCTTTGAGCCGCACCACCCAAATCGAAAAGCTAGCCCGAGAAAGAATTAGCCAAGCCGAAAAGTTACAGACTGCTTACCTACAGTTGGAACTCGAACAAGCTAAATCCGAGGAATTGCTGCTGAACGTTTTGCCGGCAGCCATCGCCCTGCGTTTGAAGGACAACGAACACAATATCGCCGAAAGTTTTGCGGAAGTAACTGTGATGTTTGCCGACATTGTGGGGTTTACAGAGCTTTCGTCAAGAATTTCAGCGACTGCGGTGGTGAAAGTTCTCAACGATATTTTTTCGGCTTTTGACCATTTGGCCGATCGCCACGGTTTAGAGAAAATTAAGACTATTGGTGATGCTTACATGGTTGTTGGCGGTTTACCTACGCCGCGAGAAGATCATGCCGAGGCGATCGCGAATATGGCGATCGATATGCTGCACGAAATTCGGCTGCTGAGTTTAGAGCATTCGGAACCTTTCAGCATTCGGATCGGAATTAGTAGCGGCCCTGTAGTTGCCGGCGTCATCGGCTTAAAAAAGTTTATTTACGACCTTTGGGGCGACACAGTAAATATTGCCTCGCGCATGGAATCCCACGGGATTACCGGCTGCATTCAAGTCACCACCGAAACCTATGAAATATTAAAGGATAAATATACTTTTCAGAAGCGCGGCGCGATTCAAGTTAAGGGAAAGGGATATATGGTTACTTATTTACTGACTGGGAAAAAAGAGTATTGACACCGCCCGCAAACGGATACAAGCCTCCGATTCCCCGATCGACTAATACCAAATCCTGGTTTAGGATACCCTTGATCAACCAGTCGGCTTCCTGCCGGCGAAAGTTTGTGTAAATCTGGTTTCAACCGCCGCATCGTTAAGGGGTAACATATCCCCTTTATGATGAAACCGCGAAGACGCAAAGAACGCGAAGAGAAGAGAAAAAAGAAGAGTCAGAAGATAAAGCGGGTGGCAAACTCGGAATTGGTATAAGACTTTCGATCGCCAAGCTAAGATATGATAAGTTGAAGGTATTCTGTCACGCCTGCACAAAAAAAAGGAAAAACCATGACGACGCTGCTAATTCAAACCCAAAGCGTCCCAATGACGGTCAATTTCCCTGCGATCGAATCGATGACTGTTGAACAGTTCTATGAATTTTGTCTGGTTAATCGCGATTTGAGAATTGAGCGTACAGCCAGTGGGGAAGTTATCATTATGCCACCAGCCTTTTCAGATACAGGTAATCGAAACGGTAAGATTGCCCTACAATTGGGGAACTGGGCAGAACAAGATGGCACAGGTGAAACGTTTGACTCCAGTGCAGGCTTTACCTTGCCAAATGGAGCCACCCGCTCCCCCGATGCCTCATGGATTAAACTAGAGCGCTGGAATGCCTTAACTGAAGAACAAAAAGCCTCATTCGCCCCGATTTGTCCAGACTTTGCGATCGAATTGCGGTCTTCTAGTGACACTCTCAAGGGATTGCAAAACAAGATGCAAGAATATATTGAGAACGGTGTATCGCTAGGCTTTTTGCTCGATCGCAAAAACAGAAAAGTCTACATCTACCGTCCCGATCGCGAACCTGAAATCTTGGATAATCCTGAAACAGTCAGCGCAGATCCAGAGTTACCTGGATTTGTCTTGCGGATGGCAAAAATCTGGTAATGCGAGATAGTTATACCAATTTCATAAAGTAGCGCTAGATATTACCCCCCCAACCCCCCCTTGCTAAGGGGGGGCTAAGACTTCATCTATAGCATATCTTTATAAAAATGGTATTACACCATACTCAAAGACATCATTTCATCGGTCATTTCAAAATTAGCCGTTACGCTTTGCACGTCGTCCAAATCTTCCAGCGCATCCATTAACTTAAGGAGCGATTTGGCTTTTTCAGTAGTTTCTATTTCCACTGTATTGCTGGGAATCCAGCGAGTTTCCGACTGTAAAACTGTAAAACTTTTTTGTTTTAAATGACACTCCCCGCTCTTTCATAGACTGGGATTCTTGGTTCATAGATCCCTTATTTTTTAGCTCGAATTACTAAATCAATTAACTGTTCTCGTCCCCAGAGTTGTACCCCATTCGCTTGAGCCAGTTTATGAGCATTTGCAGTAAACTCGCTGTTCGTAATTGCGATCGCATCCTGGGCCCCGTAATACTTAACCGCACTAACCACTTCTTGCACAGCGGAATTTCCCACTTTTCCTTGATAGCGTTTTGCCTGAACAACGGTTTTCTTGCGGGCTTTAGAGAGAATTAAGTCCGCACCAAAATCCCCCGTTTTGGGTGTCATTTCGACCGCATAGCCGAGATTGCGGAAACAGCAGGCTAAAAATTCCTCAAACTCTTCTCCCGTCATGCGATCGACCTGATCGATTAAATACCCAATCTCTGGCACTTCTAACCGCGTAGAACCTGCTAAAATCTGCTTAAATTTTTTCAGCAGAATTGCACTCAATTTAGCAGAAGGAGAATGAGCAGATCGAGAGGGAGTTTGTGATTCAGTATCGATTAAATCAGCAATCTTTGGCACGTCTAATAGTGTAGCAACTTTTAAGATTTTTTTGAAGTTTTGCAGCATACTTGAACTCAATTTATTAGTAGAAGAATCCGAAGATAAAGAGGGAGTTTGTGATGCAGCTTGGACTTCAGTTTGTGCTTCAGTGGGTTCCAATACCGCATCCTCGATCAAAGTTTGCTGGGCTTGCTTTTTGGCTTGCTTTCTCTTGCTCAAAACAGCCCGTTGAATTGTCAGCAAAATTTTCCCCTCTTGTTCATTAATTTCACCGTCAGCCTCGATAATCTCAGTGCATCGCTTTAAAAGTGGTTCGGCAAAGTCGAGTTCAAGTTGTTCGAGTAAAATATCCAACTTAGGAAGCAATTTTGACTTGTTTGTCACAGATTCAATCTCAGCTAAAGTCCTGGGATTTAAATTCGTTGCTTGTAATTCCGGTAATAACTGATCCCATCGGGTAAATTTTTGGCTGGCATAGACGACATACACCAAAATCCAATCCATTACGGTTTGTTGTGCGATCGCTTTTTCTAAATATTGCTCACTTTCCCCTTGCAATACCTCTCGTAAATCTTCCAGCTTAGTTTCGATTTTCGAGGAATCGAGATGCGCCTCATAAAACCGACAAGCACCGTATCCCAGCGCGTAAATCATGGCCGCACTGGCGCTAGCATTAATCACGGCACCCGCCAAGGGAATATTGCTGACAAGGGTAACTCCAGCTTCGATCGCTAAATTGCTACCCAAGGATAAACCGAAAATAGCGACAACTTCTTTTTTGCGATCGCTCGATCGCAAATCCATGCCATAGGCGGCAGCAATTTGATAAACCAACTCGGCAGATAACGCCGTCATTGCCGCTAAATCCATGCCAGCCAAGGCCAAAGCCGCGCCGGGAACTAAACTGCTAACCAAGCCACTTCCTGCCGCTAGCAAGGCTTTTTCCACCATTAAGTGATGTGAAATCTCTTGGGGTTTCTCGTGAGGATATTGGCACTGTAACTCTCGAACTTTCGCCTCGGCAGATACGACATCAACTTTATCGATCGCATTAACTAACCAGTCGATTTTGAAATTTTCAGTCAGTTTTTTCAAGATAGGACTCTGGGAAATCGAACCGAGGGCTGAACCAAAAAAATTGGGAAATTGGAGTGCTGCACTTCCAGCACTCGCCGCCGCATTCCCCATCGCACTAGCCGTATCAACGATCGCACTTCCGGCACTCGCCGCCGCATTCCCTACCGCACTCGCTGTATCAAAAATCGCACTTCCAGCACTTCCGGCTGCATTCCCCACCGCACTAGCCGTATCAACGATCGCACTTCCAGCACTCGCCGCCGCATTCCCTACCGCACTCGCCGTATTAACAAAAATCGCACTTCCAGCACTGCCGGCTGCATTCCCCACTGCACTAGCCGTATCAACAATCGCACTTCCAGCACTCGCCGTATTAACAAAAATCGCACGTCCAGCACTGGCTGCCGCATTCCCTACCGCACTAGCCGTATTAACAAAAATCGCACTTCCAGCACTCGCCGCCGCACTCCCTACCGCACTCGCGCTTGCAGAGACGGCTCCGAAAACGGAACCGAACCAATTGGATGTATCCTCTGGTTTAGCCTGCACATCCGATTTGGATCGATCGTTAATTTCTGCTACTTCGGTTGCTGATGGAAGTTCTTCTGAGTCGGTGCTGTCTGGGTTGATTTTGTTTTTATCTAGCATGGGTTTATACCATTTATAAAAAAGGTTGCTTTCACAAAAATATTGATTTTTTTCCTAGGTCATTGTGAAAATAACAGGTGCGTCGCTATTAAATTGTCGCTTTTTTTTGAGGATTGTTGATGGCGACGCACCCTACGAATTTTGATGCGGACTAAAGTCCTCACTACGAACCAAGGGAGTTTAAGTCATAATCGCCGACATCAATTCATCTGTCATTTCAAAATTAGCCGTCACGCTTTGCACGTCGTCCAAATCTTCCAGTGCATCCATTAACTTAAGGAGCAATCGAGCTTTTTCAGGAGTTTCTATTTCAACTGTATTGCTCGGAATCCAGCGATTTTCTGACTGCAAAACTGTAAAATCTTGTTGCTTCAAAACATCAGCAAGCTTTTCCAAATTAGGCACATTTGTAAAAACCTCTGCACCTTCAGTATCCTCATCAATTGATATCAAATCATAGGATTCTGCTTCGGCTTCTAGGGAAGCTTCAAACAATTGTTCCTCATCAATCGGGCCGCTGATCGTACAAACTCCTTTGTGGTCAAACATCCAGCCCACACAACCAGTTTCGCCCAAATTGCCGCCATTTTTACTAAAAGCTTCTCGCAAGTCAGCCGCCGTGCGGTTGCGGTTGTCTGTCAGCGCTTCAATCAGAATCGCAACTCCTCCCACGCCGTAACCTTCGTAGCGAATAGCTTCTAATTCCGAACTCCCCCCGGCTAAACCAGCACCTTTGGCGATCGCCCTTTCGATATTTTCACTAGGAATATCAGCCGCCTTCGCTTTTTCAATAGCTGTCCGCAGTTGAAAATTGCCAGCAGGATCGGGCACTCCGCTGCGGGCGGCGACAATTATTTCGCGAGATATTCTAGCAAAAACTTTTCCTTTAGCGGAATCAACTCTCGCTTTTTGGCGTTTAATAGTCGCCCACTTACTGTGTCCAGACATACCGATTTAAGATTTTCGATTTATAATGTGCGATCGACATTCAATAAACGTAGGGTGTGCAGTGTGCACCTTACACACATAGCATAAAATGCGATTTTTTGCACGAATTTCAACTTTAATTAAAGCGGACAACGGTTTCAGAGTCCGTGAGGTGGGAAGTATCACCATTAAGTGCGATCGACCATTCGCCCTCACCCCGCACAACTTTCACCAAACAGCACAGAGAAGCGTTAATTTCCGTTTCAACACCGCCGGCCAGCCCGATCGCAGTTCCCAAAACCGACGCACCGTGACCTACTAATAACATATCTTCGGGAAACTCAGCAGCGAGGCGTTTAGCAGTTTCTCCCGCCCTTTTGAGACAAACTTCTCCGGTTTCGGGATAACTAGCAATACCGCCTTTGTAAGCAGCATCAATCCTCGGAAAACGCCTGCACAAATCCTCAACAGATTCAGTTTCCGGCATTTCCGTCATCCATTCAGGATTCAGCCATTCGCACAGTCCCCACTCTAATTTTATCGACAAATCAAGAGCTTCTGCTGCATGATTTGCAGTTTGGACAGTTCGCAAAAAAGGGGAAGCAAAAATGTGAGAAATTCCTTCACCTTTGAGGCGATTGGCGAGTTGTTTGGCTTGAACGTGGCCGTCTTCGGAAAGGTGGGGATCGTAGCGGTGTTCTGCGGTGAGAAACCAGTCAGGGTTTACGAAGTCGATGCGGTTTCCGTGTCGTGCGATCCAAACTGTTTGCGGCATGAGTTGGTTTTAGTTTTGCTGGGAACGATTTCTATTAAAGTCTTTAATTCATTTTACTGCAACTATGGGTTACGAGCGTCGCAAGTATTTGACATTGCGCTAGAATTGAATCAGTCACTAAATACGGACTTTCTTTGGAAGCACGATCTATCGCATTGACTTTTCCAGTACAGCTCAATCTGAAACTGATGCAGCGTTTCGGTCGATTAATAACACAAACGGTTCGTAAACGGTTCGTAGTGCGGATTTTAGTCTGCTCTTAAAATACTTGTTCGTAAACGGTTCGTAGTGCGGATTTTAGTCCGCTCTTAAAATACTTGTTCGTAAACGGTTCGTAGTGCGGACTTTAGTCCGCTCTTAAAAGGCCTGTTCGTAAACGGTTCGTAGTGCGGACTTTAGTCCGCTCCGGGATTGCGGACTAAAGTCCGCACTACAAACCTTACTTATTGCGGTCAATCGAGCGGACATGATATCACCCCGTAACTCGCATCATCTTATTTCCACCTTTTTGAAACTCGTAGGGAGCCTCTCGAATTTCCACACGAAAACTTCTCTTTTTCAATTCAGCAATAATCTGGTTTAAATGCTCAGATTCCTCCCCGCTAAAACTTTGCAACAGCGGAAACACGCGAACTTCCTTCGCAACCCGACACATTTCTGTAATTGCTTGCAAATGAAATTCTTCCGAAAGTAAATGAGAATAAGCAAATAAGAAATGGCTGCACAAAGCTAAATCAAACTGACCGTTATTGAAAGGCAAAACTGGCAATTCAGCATTTATGTAGCGGCCTTGCTCCAAACCAGAGGGAAAATCTGCTAAAAATTCCTGCATCGCTTTCATCCGCACTTCACCTAGCTGGTACGGCGATTCAAAATTGTTCCACAGGTAGCCGTCTACATTTGCCTTAACAGCGTCAATCACAGTTTGATATGTTTCTTGGATGCGATCGCCAATTTCCACTGCCGTAAACTGATACACTGGATCGCAAGAAATTACCTTTTTACCTTGGCGAGTCATTTCGGCATTGAAGCTCGCCGGGCCGCCCGCACAATCAAGAATTGCTAGCTTGAGATCGGTTGATGTCAGGCTAAACATTCCTATGTATTCATCCAAGCAGCGTCCCCAAGGAATTACTTTATCCAATTTTAGTGACACTTGTTCTTTGTCCCGCAGAGAGAATTATTTAATATTTTACATCAAATCAGGGCGGTTTTTTCTGGAGCATCTCCGGCTTGGTAAAAAGCATTTTTACAAAACTGAGATGCTCCCCTACCGTTATTTCTCTCCCTTTTCTGTGGCAGGTTGATTTGTAACCCGAGTTGTGTATAAATAATTTTGGTCAAACAAGCTCCTAATTCTAACAACAGCTTGCTGGCTTTACACTTTCTTTACAAAAAAGGCGATCGATAGCCGCACAATTTTATGATTCCACCTGTGGATTTTGTAACCAAGCGAGGCTACACTAGACAACAGGGAAAATAACCTAAAATCAACTAGCTAACTTGCTCTCATTCATTGGCAGGCTGCAACCAGGAAATAAAGGTCAGTAACTCAGGGCTGAAGCCACTGAGCTTGGTCTGGAGAAATCTCTCGCAAGCTGTATTGACCAGACCCCTCGAACGAGGAAACGTTATTTGGGTCACGACACCGGAGAATGCGAAGCTAGTTTTCCGCTCTGTCATTTGCAATTAAACAGTTTTAAAGTCACTGAAACAGTGTTGCAAGTCTAAAAAGCTCTTATAACTGGTCGAAGCTAACATTACCCCGCAAGGGAGGACTGAAATGTCTAATTTTGTTTTTGTTCTAGACACCGAGAAACGACCGCTTAACCCGGTTCAACCCGGTCAAGCACGTAGGTTGTTGAAAGCCGAAAAAGCTGCGGTATTTCGGAAGTATCCGTTTACCATCATCTTAAAAGTGGCAGTAACAGCAACCCCCGAATTAATCACTTTAAAAATAGATCCTGGTTCAAGAACTACAGGCATCGCATTAGTACAAGGAGGAAAAGTCATCTTTGGTGCAGAGTTAACCCATCGCGGTCAATCGATCGCAGCAAGTATTGACTCTCGTCGTTCACTGCGTCGTTCACGCAGAAATCGTCATACCCGTTACCGTCAAGCAAGGTTTTTGAATCGCACCCGTAAAAAAGGTTCGTTAGTACCATCCTTGCAGCATCGGGTAGAAACAACCCTAACTTGGGTCAACAAATTACGCACACTTACACCTATCGGTTTAATTGTCCAAGAGCTTGTCAGATTTGACCTGCAACAATTAGAAAATCCTGAAATTTCAGGGGTCGAATACCAACAAGGCGAACTACAAGGTTACGAAGTTCGTGAATATCTGCTCAACAAATGGAACAGAAAATGTGCTTACTGCGACGCTGAAAATTTAGCGTTGCAAGTTGAACACATTCATCCCAAAGCCAAAGGTGGAAGCAATCGAATTTCTAATCTCTGTCTTGCTTGCTCCAAGTGCAATCAAAAAAAAGGAACTAAGAATATTGAACAGTTTTTGTCCAAAAAGCCTGATATTTTGAAGCAGATTCTTGCACAAGCTAAACGTCCACTCAAGGACGCTGCTGCTGTGAATTCAACTCGATGGGCGTTGTTCTCTCGGCTGAAAGAAACGGGAATATCTGTTTTAACAGGTTCGGGCGGACTAACCAAATTTAACAGAGTACGGTTAAAATTGCCTAAAACCCATTGGCTGGATGCTGCCTGTGTGGGTCAAATCGAATCGCTAGAAATCCTCACAAACAAGCCACTGCTAATCAAGGCGACTGGACACGGAACCCGCCAACTTTGTCGCACAGACAAGTTTGGGTTTCCAACTCGTTATGTTCCGAGAAAGAAGTTTGTTAAAGGTTTTCAGACAGGTGACATAGTGAAAGCAGTTGTAACTAATGGTAAGAAAATTGGTAAATATGTTGGTCGTGTTGCCGTGCGCTCAACAGGCTCGTTTAACATTTCAGTGCCAGAATTGGTGCAAGGAATTAGCTATAAATACTGCCAAACAGTTCATCACAAAGACGGCTATGGTTATATATCTTGAAGATTCAAGGCGGTTGAAACCGCCTGGTCGTTTCCCTCTCAGGTCTGAAGACACGCTCGTTTCCCACTTACCGATTTTTTTTATGAAACATACCGTTAAAACCGCTACAAATCTGAGTTTGTCAGCCCTCCTGGTGCTGAACAGTTCGCTGCCCGGTATAGCTCAGTTACCTGCCGTCAGAAATCCTGCACCCAGCGGCAACCCAAACCAGCGGAGAGTACCGCCTCCTCCTCCTCCGGGTTCGAGTTTGCCTCTAGGCAATTCGGGTGCGCTGACACAAGAAACAGCTTATACTTTAGGCTCGGGCGATCGCATTGGTTTAGATATCTTCGGCGTTCCTGAATTCAGCAAAGAATATCAAGTGTTAGTTGACGGGACGCTCAATTTGCCAATCATTGGCAGCGTCTCAATTCAAGGATTGACGCTGCAACAAGCCGCTAACGTCGTTACCAAGCGCTACGAACCCTTCATCAATGTTCCCGTTGTCACCGTGACTCTGATCCTCGCTCGCCCCCTAAATATAGGTATTGCAGGTGAAGTTACTCGCCCCGGGTCCTACAAAATTAATCCCGCCAGAGAAGGAACTGGAGGAGGACTAAAATTTCCGACTTTGATGGAAATGCTGCAACTTGCACAAGGAGTGACATCAGCAGGAGATATGCGAAACGTCCAAATTCGCCGTTCCCGCAGAGGAGGTGTCGAGCAAGTTACTACTGTTAATTTGCAGGATTTTTTAGACACGGGAAATTTGCGCCAAGATGTCACGATCCGAGATGGCGATACAATTTTTGTACCCACAGCAAGTTCCCTCAATACTCAAGAAGTCCGTCAAAGAGCCAGTGCTAATTTTTCCGCTGATATTACTAAACCAATTGGCGTGGTAATTGTCGGTGAAGTGAACCGGCCGGGGCCTTATACTGTATTTGCTTCGGATGTGCGATCGACCAACCAACAAACAGAGTTGAGTTTTGTATCTATCGACCAGCAGCAAGGGGCGGTTGTGGGCTTGCCAACAATAACTAGAGCACTCAAAATTGCCGGCGGTATCACTACAGAAGCCGATATCCGCCGCGTGCAAATCCGCCGCCAAATCAGAGGCGGCAACGAACAAACTATCATGGTAAATCTGTGGGATTTGCTGCAAAAAGGCGACTCTACTCAAGATATTTTGCTGCAAGAAGGTGATAGCGTGATTATCCCGACAGCATCTACTGTAGACTTAACGGAAGTTGCCCAACTCGGAAGTACGAGTTTCTCTCCAAACGCGATTAGCATCAATGTTGTGGGGGAAGTAATCAGGCCTGGAGCTTTACTGGTTAAACCCAGTACATCCCTGCACCAAGCTTTGCTCACCGCAGGCAGTTTCAATCAATTGCGGGCGAAAAAAGACAAGGTGGAACTGCTGCGTTTGAACCCCAACGGTACTGTTACTCGCCGCACTAT
>JBBSNU010000016.1:0-18370 GCA_038260455.1 Chroococcales cyanobacterium
AGTTGGCTGTCGGCAGTCATCTTACTCCTTCACTTCACACCACACACAGTCATGATCATAAAGCCTCAAGACGCTTTGTTCTCTGAATTATGTTTCAAATACTCAATTTTCTGCATTCAGAAGAAGGAAGAAGCAAGAAGCAAGAAGCAAGAAGCAAGAAGCAAGAATGGACAAGGTACTTATGTAGAGCGGTTTTGAGGGCTTCTGAAGACAGAATGCAGAACAAAGTCGTAAAAATAGACGAAGCACTTATGCAGAGCGATTTTGAGGGCTTCTGAAGACAGAATGCAGAAGGCTTCGGAATTAGGAATAATGGACAAGGCACTTAGACACAGAGGCTTTGAGCGCTTCTGAAGGCATAAGGAAGAAGGAAAATTTGGGAGCATCTCAATGAATGCAAAAGCATTTTCTTTACAGTGCGAGCGTCCCCGCTCGCGAGTGTTGGATAGATCGCGAGCGGAACACGCTCAAAATCAAAAGTGAGATGCTCCCGAAAATTTTGTCAGTCTCCCACTCTCCCACTCTCCCCCTCTTCCACTTTCCCCGCATCCCACTCTCAACTCCCAGACTTGGTAAAATCGCGGGATTGAAATTCCTGATAGCACTGTTCCACAAAAGCTAGATAGCGTTGCTCAAAAACTTCGGGGGCAAACTGCGAGGCGCGCAACCGTCCCATTTCCGGGGAAAATTTGCCTTGCAACTGCTCAAATTCCTTGACAGCTTCGACTAATCCTGCTGCGGTTTGGGAAGGAAAAAATAAACCTGTCCCCGTCTCTGGGTGTTGGCGAATGTCGAGCACTGTCTCCAAAGCGCCGCCTGCTGCATAGGAAATTACTGGTGTCCCGCAAGCTTGAGCTTCTACTAAAGCGATGCCAAAATCTTCACAGGCTGCATAGACAAAGGCTTTTGCCTCGGCCATGTATTTTTCGACTGCGGAGGCGGGCTGGTAGCCGAGCAGTTGCACGTTGGGTTTGGCGATTTGCCGGAGTGTTTCTAATTCTGGGCCGGTGCCGATGACAATTAGATTGCGGCCGAGTTGATTGAATGCTTGGACGATCGCACTTACGTTTTTGTAACTTACCAACCGACAAACTGTCACGTAAAAGTCTTGTTTTTGCTCCAGCAAGGCAAATCGATCGATATTTACCGGCGGATAAATTACCTCGGCGCGCCGCCGGTAGCACCGCCAAATTCGGCGCGCCGTGTGTTGGGAGTTGGCGATGAAATAATCGACGCGGTTGGCGGAAATTACATCCCACTGCCGCAGTCGGTGCAACAAATATCGCGTCATCAGGCCCGGAATGCCCCGTCCGGCTTTGCTGCTGCGTAAATAGTCAAAAGTTAAGTCCCAAGCGTAGCGCATGGGTGTGTGGCAGTAGCAGACGTGCAGTTGCTGAGGACTGCTGAGGATGCCTTTGGCGACGGCGTGGGATGATGAGAGGATGATGTCGTATTGTCGCAGGTCTAGTTGTTCGATCGCGATCGGCAGAAATGGCAAATATTTTTGCACGCCGCTGCGGGCTGCCGGAAAGTGCTGCAAGAATGTTGTGCCAATCTGTCTTTGAAAAAGATAGCTTTCGGGATTGGTTGATTCAAAGTCGATGAGGGCGTAGACATCAGCATCTATGTATTTAAGGATTTCCTGCACTACGAGTTCCGAACCGCCGGTAGCCAAGGGTGTCAACCATTCATGAACTAGGGCGTATTTGAGTTTTTTCACTTGTATGTAGTCGATCGAACGATTTATTAGCGCCAGTTCTGTCAATATTAGTCTTACCGAGGGATTACTGACGCAGTATCGAGCGATCGACCGCGTTTCTACGTTGGCGACTCGATTTGAGATTTGAGATTTGAGATTTACTTCAGGGATTAATCTGGGATCTCGAACGGGAGTCTCACCAGCGTCGGGTGTTTGTAACCTTTTTTGAACTACCCCAAACCAAGGATTTTGGGAATAAACGGGGTTTTTGTCAAATCCGGGGCTGCCAAATTGCAGAGTCCGGCAAGGATTCGCCAGATTGTTGACAAGAAATACTATTAGGGGCAATAGTGTAAAGGATTGGCGATCGGCTAACTCTTCGGAACGGGCGATCGAACTAGCGTGGTGTCAGTAACCCAGGTCTAAAGACACTGGGCTTGGTCGGGAGCAATTCCCGCAAGCCGTACTGACCAGCCAAGCGTCTTAATTGACTACGTTTTTTTAGTCACGACACCCCGGAATGCGAAGCTAGTTCCTTGCTCTGTCATTTGCGGTTAAACAGTTTTAAGGTCACTGAAACAGTGCCGCAAGTCTAAAAAGCACGCCAAACATTGACCGACAAGCTAACATCACCAGAAATGAGTTAGGGACAACCATATCCTACCGGGGGGGACAACCATATCCCCCCCACCCCTTTTTTTGAGATTCACGGGGACTGAATTCCCCCGTGTCGTTTCCCTCTCAGGACTAAAGTCTCTGAGCTTCCCACTTACCGTGTTGTTTCTGTGAGAAAAAAATGTCCAAATTTTTGTGGAAAGGACTTTTAGTCAGTCCCGCTGTATTAGCAGCAAGTTTAGTCGTATCTTCGACAGCCCTAGCAGCAGAGCAACCAGTAGAAATAGCCCCTGTAGCTCAAGCCAATCAATTGCAATTAGCAGGTGCTGCAACCGAGCAGGCACAGCCTGAAACAGCAGCGGTGACGGCAGAGCCAGCCTCACTAGCTAGTAACTTGACTGTTGAAACTATTGACAAAGAAAACCTAGAAGCAACAGTAACCCCAGTTACCGAACAGACAAAAGCACCGGAAAACCCAGTTGCAGCAGACACAAGCGAAATTAAACCCGCAGTTGCAGCAGCAGACTTAAGCGCCCAACAACCTGTCGCAGAGGAAATCCCCGCAGTCGCGCCCGCAAACACAAGCGCAACGCCACCCGTCGCACCGACCAATTTAAGCGCCCAAAAACCTGCCGCACAACCAGAGCAGATTTCCCAATCAACCCCTCCCAGCGCCCAACCTCAAGCACAATCAAATCTTTTAGAACAAATCAACCAATACAGCGCAGAAGACAGCGAAAATGCAGCCGGCCAAGTAACCTCAGTTTCGCAACTTTCCGACGTTCGACCCACCGATTGGGCGTTCCAAGCTTTGCAATCCCTAGTAGAGCGCTACGGTTGCATAGCTGGCTATCCTGACGGCACTTTCCGCGGCAACCGGGCAATGACTCGCTACGAGTTCGCAGCCGGTTTAAACGCCTGTTTGGATAAGGTAACAGAGCTGATTAGAGGTGGTACGGGAAATTTAGCAACCAAAGAAGATTTGGCTTCTATCCAAAGATTGCAAGAAGAATTTGCTGCGGAATTGGCAACTTTGCGCGGTCGCGTCGATGCTTTGGAAGCGCGCACCTCTGAATTAGAAGCAAATCAGTTTTCGACTACTACTAAACTCAACGGCGAAGTGGTATTTGCTGTGACCGGTATCGCCGCCGGAGATGATGCTGACGGCCGCGAAGCTGATAGAACCACAGCTTTTGGCAGCAGGGTCCGTCTCAATTTTGACACGAGTTTCTCAGGTGAAGACTTGCTGAGAACTCGACTGCAAGTTTTGAATTTGGGTTCGTTTTCTACTAACAATACCAAAACCGCTGAAGGGGAATTGCGGTTTAATGCCGGGCCTTTTGCCGAGGCTAGCAATACTGTAGGTTTAGATGCGCTGCTTTACCAATTCCCCCTAGGTAAAAGCACTACTGTAATTCTAGAAGCCAACGCCGGCGCTGCTGACGATTTTACCAACACTGTCAACCCTTACTTTGACGGAGACGGCAGCTACGGCGCTCTTTCTAACTTCGGTACTCGCAACCCGATTTATTATTTGACAGGCGGTTCTGGCATCGCTCTGCGACATCAGTTTGGAGACAAACTCGAACTGAGTTTGGGATATTTAGCCGGCAACGCTGCGAGCCCGACGCGGGGTAACGGTTTGTTCAACGGTGCTTATGGCGGTTTGGCTCAGTTGACTTTCACACCCAGCGACAGCTTTGCTATAGGTTTAACTTACGTTAATTCCTACAATTTCGTGACCGGTACGGGGAGCAATGCTTCTAATTTCCCAGCGCGTCTCGGTTCTTTCGGAATCGACAGCGATAGCAATCTGCCGGTTTCTAGCAATTCTTACGGCGCGCAGGCTTCGTTGAAATTGGGTCGCCGAATTGCTATTGGCGGTTGGGCTGGTTACACCAACCAGCGCATTTTATCGAACTTGGCTACTCCTACTGGTTCTGTGCAGCGGGGAGACCAAAAAATCTGGAACTGGGCGGCTACTTTGGCTTTTCCTGATTTGTTGAAAGAAGGAAATGTGGCGGGGATTCTGGTAGGTATGGAGCCTCGGGTGACGAGTTCTACTAATCGGACTTTGCCGGAAGATAAGGATACTTCGCTGCACATTGAAGGTTTCTATCAGTTTAAGTTGAGCGACAATATCTCGGTCACTCCTGGTGTGATTTGGCTGACTGCTCCGGATCACAATAATGATAACTCTGATTTGGTGATTGGGGTGATCAGAACGACGTTTACTTTCTAGGTTGTGGGAGTTTTTTAACCGCAGATGGATGCGGATAGACGCAGATGAGGTATTGGGTGTTTGCCATCTGTTTCTATCTGCGTCTATAGCAAGAAACTAAAGCCTAAAGTCTCAAATCTCAAATGGTTCGCGGGAAGATTTGCACTGCACGATCGCTAATGAAAATATTTAGACCTACTGCTGTATTTCTCGGCCCTTCTCTTTGTCAAGATGAAGCTAGGCAAATTCTAGAGGCAGATTACTATCCCCCTGCAAAAAAGGGGGATATTTACCGAATTATTGCTTCTGGTGTTAAAACTATTATTTTAATTGATGGGGTTTTACAGAGTGCGAGGCCTGTTTGGCATCGGGAAATTTTGGAGGCGCGAGCGCTGGGTATTGCAGTGTGGGGTGCTTCGGGAATTGGTGCGTTGAGAGCGGCAGAATTGCAGGCTTTTGGCATGATGGGTTTTGGAACTATTTTTGAATGGTATCGTGATGAAATTATTGACGGAGATGATGAAGTAGCGCTGCAATATGCTGCGGAATCTGATAATTTTTCTCCGCTTTCCGAACCGCTGGTTAATATTCGCTATACTTTGCTCAATGCTGTTAAAGATAATTGTTTAACTGCGGAGCAAGCTGAGGATTCGATCGCCTATGTTAAGGGGTTGTACTATGCCGATCGCTCTTTTGGACAGTTATTGAAAAGTCCTGTTGCAGAAAGTTGGTTTCAGTCCGATCGAGCTAAGCTAGAAAATTATTTGCTAACCAAACAGGTCAACTTAAAAAAGATTGATGCTATTAAAATACTGACTTTAAAAGCTCACGATCGAGAGCCTTTACCTTCGCAGTTTCAATATAGCTTTCTGCCGCCCACACCAGAAATTCAGACAAAAAAACTGGCTATGAGTGGGTTTATTGGTTCGCAGGATATCGTTAGCGGAGCGCAACTTTGGCAAGCGGCGATCGAGGATGCTAGTTTGATAGCTGCTATGCAAGTAGCTTTATCAAAACATTGTTTTATTCGGGAATGGGCAAAAAAAAATGGTGTTTCTGTCCCGGAAGAAAGCTTAGATGATTTGATAAGAGACTGGCAAAGAGAATACAATATAGTTGACAGTCAAGAATGGTTGCAGTCTAATGGTTTAACTCGATGCAGCTACAAAACTTTGCTGGGCGATCGTCTCTTAATTAATTGGGTGACAAAACAAACACCTGAATATTTCGGCATAGATTGGAATTGGCAAACAGCTATTCAGCAAGAATTACAAGTTACTGGAAAAACTGAAAACCTAGCTGTTGATAATGAAAGTGCGAATAGTGTAGAATTGCAAGCGCTCCGAGATACATTATCGCAGCGATGCTTTATTTTAGAATGGGCAAAACACAATGGCATTTATCCGCAAAATATAGATAAAACAAGAGCGATCGCACAAAGAGAGTTGGCAGAGTGGATTGTCAAACAAGGGCCAAACTATTTTGGCATACCTTGGAGTTTTCCCGTTGCTTTGTGCGGGGAATTGCAGATTACTGGGAAAGCAGCGCAAATACTTAATTGATACCGCACAAAAAACTATATCATGTCCGATCGATTAATCATGATTCATGTAGGGGCGGGTTCGCTTAGATATACAATGAAAACGAGAGATTCAGTAAACCCGCCCCGATCGAATTTATAAGTTTGAGTAAACTCCTGTAAAAATAGCTATGGATTTATTAAATAAGCAATACATCAGCGGCACGCATCGATTAATTTCACCAGAACAAACTCTGGCAAACATTCAACCTCACTTAGCGGCAATGGGAATTACTCGCTGTGCGGATATTACTGGTTTAGATAGGCTCGGAATTCCTGTTTACTGTTCTATCAAACCGGGCGGACGCATGGTCCAAGTTCACCAAGGAAAGGGGTTGATTCCTGTTGCTGCTAAAGTCTCAGCACTTATGGAAGCAATTGAGGTTTTTCATTATGAAAATCCTCAGTTAGATTTATTAAAAACTGACTGTTTTAGTAGCCTTTCCCGCAGTGACAAAACAGTAGTTAAACCGGAGATTTTACCTCTATATCTTTCTCAAAACTTTTTCAGCACGGATTTTGTAATTGATTGGATCGAAGCAGAAAATTTGCTAACAAATACTGAAGTTTGGATGCCTGCAAGTGCTGCTTGTATTTGTTCGCCGTCGCTGTACAGTTTCTCTTCTAACGGTTTAGCTAGCGGCAATCATATTGTAGAAGCTACGCTGCACGGATTTTACGAATTAATTGAACGGGATGCGATATCTCGTCTTAGCATTAACGGTCGTTTAAGTCTCAATGGCTGTCAAGTTATCGCTCTAAATACTGTCAAGGATGCAGCAGTCTTAGAATTAATTGATAAATTGAATTTAGCTCATTTAAAATTGGTATTAATCTGGGTAAAAAGCTGTATATCTATTAATACTTTTTGGGCAATTATACTAGATAAAAATCCCCTGAATCCTTCGATAATGGTTAATATGGGTTACGGCACTCATCTTAGCGGTGGTGTGGCGGCTGCGAGGGCTATTACTGAGGCGGCTCAATCTCGCTTGACTTTTATATATGGTGTGAGTGAGGAATTGGCGGAGGAACTCCCTCAAGAACGTAGCAATACTTATTATAAAATTTATAATTTTTTTGATACTTTGGCAGCAACTGCAAATTGGCAAAACCTGAAAAGTATGGCGGGAGATAATTTAAGCGAAGATTATACTTATGTTTTGCAAAGTCTGGCGTCAGCGGGTTATCAAAATATTTTTCGCGTCAATCTAACGCGAGATCCGTTTAAGATTCCGGTTGTCAAAGTTTTTGTTTCGGGCTTGGGCTACAATCCCGCTATAACAGGGTAAATAGTTGATAATTGATAGTTGATAGTTGATAGTTGACAGTTGACAGTTAAAGTATGGTGCGTCAGGCGATTTAAGATTGGCGATTGACGATTTTAGATTGATTAATCGAAAATCGAAAATCGAAAATCGAGCGAGCGACGCACCATACCCATCATCAAGGGGGTGGCTAACCCAGAGTTGGGATTAGATGGCTTTTATAAGTCTGCAATCAACCTTGCTTTTCTTAAAATAAAGGTTAATACTGTCTCTTCTTGGGAGATGATGTCTGCTGTTACTTCCATTCCAGGTTGAATGGGATACCGTATATTGTCTTTTAGCAAATAGGTGTTTTCTGGTTCAATTGTTACTTGATAATGCGGTGTTTCTGAGCTAGTATTAGCGGGTTGAGAAATTGCAGTTGTAGTATCAGGCGCGATCGCCCTGACAGCGGCTTTGAGAGTTCCGTAGTCGGGATAGGGATAGGCGGAAATTCGCAGTTGTACTTTACCTTGCGGGCAGTCTGCAACTTTTTTTTGCTGGCAAATTTGCACTTTGCCGATATCTTGGGCGGCAACGCGGGCGATGATGATAGCGGGAGCATTTGTGGGGGCAATTTGGGCGATCGCTTCTGTGGAATTCACTACTTGACCTGAATTTCGCAGTTCTAGTTTGAGAATTGTGCCGTCAGCAGTTGCACGAATGACTGTTTTTTTGAGTTCTGTTTCTACTTGTTGAAGTTCTTTGCGATCGCGATCGAATTGTTGGCCAATCTCTATTTGCTGTTGGATCAAGGCTTCTCTTTCTCTATTTAATGTGGCGATTGTTGATTCTCCAGCGGCTTTTTCTTGGGCAATACGTTCGGAGGCGATCGCGATTTCGGCACTGCTGGGATTGAGGGCTGTTTTAGCTCGCTCCAATCTTGCTTTCGCCACTTCAATTGCTTGTTGTTGCCGTTCGATCGTTTGTTTTTGGGCTTCAATAGCTCCTTTTTGAGCTGCCACTGCTTGTTCTTGCTGCTTGACTGCTAGTTCTGCTTCATCTAATTGATCCTGAGCTAAAGCCCCTGTTTCTTCTAAAGGTTTATATCTGTTCCACTTAGAATTTGCTGCTATTAATGCTGCCTCGCTGGATTTTAAATTCGCCTGACTCGATTGGAAATCGGCCCGAGCTTTTTGCAATTCTTTTTGAGCCAACCTTAAATTTGCCCGAGCTTCTTCTACCTCAGCAGTGCTATTTTGCTGTCGGTCTTGATAATCTCGTTGGCGGCGAATTAGTTCAGATCCAGCAGAGGTTACAGCACGGTTTTTGCGGTCAATTTCTGCCATTTTTTGAGTATCTAAAGCGCGAATTTGTGCTGCTACTTGAGCTAGTTGCAGTTTAAGCTGTCCGATATTTAATTGTAATTGGCTTTTTTGGGTTTGCAGGGCAGAATCGTCGAGAATTGCGATCGCGCTTCCCTGTTTTACTACTTGATTTTCTTTGACTTTAATGCTTTCTACCGTACCCGATAATGCTGCTTGAACGATTCGCACTTCTCCAGCGGGGCGGACATTAGCAGGCGCTCTGACAGTGACATCGTATTTGATAGCTGCTGCGAGGGTAAAAGCAATTCCTACAGCAGTAATTTGCAAGAGTCCTCCCACCGCTATCCACCGGTTAATTGGCGGCAGAAAATCTGTGCTTTTTGCTGTTGGGAGAAAAGCTTCGTTGGAGTCGTTAATTGTCATTTTTAACTAATATTAACTGTCAACTGTCAACTATCAACTGTCAACTATCAACTGTCAACTATCAACTATTCCTTCTACTTATCTAGAAAGAATGACCCTAAAAGCGCTCGCGATCGCTCGTTGGGTCAACTGCTAAATCGATGTGATTTTTTTGGGATGAGTTGATGAGTTTTAGCTAAAACAGCTAGAGAAATGTTTACGCAAGGCTGATGTCTTCAGCAGCTATGCCGCCGAAATGGTGAACCGACGAACTGCACCGACTCGTACCGCAAGAACAACCGCCAGATACAGATGACATATCTTCATCTGTTAGTTCGATTAATCCCGCCGGATTTTCGGGCAATTGAGCTTTTTCTTCGTCAGTCAAGCTGTCGCGATAGTCTTCATCCTTCCACGCACGGATGATATCTATATTTGACATTTTTCACCTCCATTAAATCGAGAGTTTAATATCATGTCTTTTCGATCAAGCGCGATCGATCGGACAGGATATAAGTTGGCTTTTTGCCATGAAGCAACTATAGCATTTTATGAGAATGATTATCATTATAATTTCTTATCAAAACTCCTAAAAATTATATTTACTGCTAATGCAACTAGAAAGTGATAAGTTTTATGAATTATTAATCTATGACAATATGTCAGATTAACTTATGTTTAATTTATGTAAATTTATGGGTTTAAAAAATCCAAGTGTTCTCCCGCTTGAGAACGGAGTTCTGTCACAGTTCCTTGGAGTTTGACCCGCCCATTGTCTAACAGAACAATCCAATCGGCTCGATTAATAACTCTGGGACGGTGACTGATGAGAATAGTAGTTTTGCCTTGGCGGTGGGAAAGCAAGCGATCGAGAACTTCTGCTTCGCTAATGGGATCGAGATTGGCAGTAGATTCGTCTAAAATTAACACAGGCGGATCTGTAACAATTCCAAGTGCGATCGCCAATCTTTGTCTCTGTCCTCCAGAAAGATTCGCACCTAATTCTCCTAAAATAGTTTGATATTTGCTGGGAAGTTTACTAATAAATTCATCGGCTTTAGCAATCTGACAAGCTTTGACTATTTCCTCAAAACCCACATGAGAATTTCCCAAACGGAGGTTATCAATAATTGAGCGAGTCCAAAAATGAGCATCTTGGGGAATAATGACAATTTGTTGTCTGATGCAATCGAGGGAAAGGTCTTGCAAGTTATAAGGCCCGATCGAAATATTGCCGGATTGAGGCTGATATAAACTAGCAATAATTTTTGCGATCGTGCTTTTACCGCACCCGGATTTGCCAATCAATGCAATAACTTTTCCCCCTGTTATCGTGAGGGAAAAGTTTTCTAATAACTCTACTCTTCCTGCGTGTTGAAAGTTGAGATTGCTGCAAGCAATATCTGCATTGCCACTAATTTTGACAAAAGGCTTGGGATTTTTTTCTTCTATTTCAAGAGTAGAATCAATTACATCAGTTAATCTCTCAATAGCCGATCGGGTAAAAGCCAATTGATTGACCAAGCCGATCGCTGTAGTAATGAATAGCATAAAATTTCTATTCATGGTACTTAAAGCTAGTAATTGCCCAATGGTTAATTCCCTACTAAAAACTAAATTGCTGCCAAACCAAAGTAAAACAATCTCTCCACCGCTAGACAATAAACCCGAAAATATATTATTAATAATAGCAATCTGACTCGTGTCAAAAGTTAAGCGAGCCTGCCGCCCGTATCGAACTTGAAATTCTTCCCAAAATTCAGGAGCAGCATTTTTGGCTTTAATGACAACCGCACCTTTAAAAGTTTCAATTAACAAAGCAGTATTTTCCGCAGCTACCACTAAAGAATTGGTAATATTCTGCTTGAGTTTAGGCAGCAAAACAATTGTAGATACAGTCGTTGCGCCGCCAATTGTCAGAGTAACTGCAAGTAGTTGAGGGCTGTAAAACATCATCAAACAAATAGAAGCCACAGCGACAAAAAATTGACTCGGCAACAAAATCAGAGCTTGGGATATAATCTGGTTAACTTGTTCGATATCTCGCAGCCGACTGGCAATTTCACCGCTGCGGTGCGATTCGTAATACGTTAGCGGCAAACCGAGAATTGTTCTGCCAAATTCCAAAATTAAATCTAATTGCAATCTCTGGGCAAAATGAGTGACTAAATTTAACTGAACAAATTTTAAACTGCTGCTAACTAAATTCATCAACATGACGCCAATTACCACAGCATTGAGAAGTTTAAAATCGCCTCTAACTAGCACGTCATCTGTGAGAATTTGCAGTAAAAATGGAGATGTGAGAGCAAGCAAACCTAAAACTAGATTAATCAGTAAAGCTTCAGCGAGAATGTGCTGGTAATTCCAGAAGCGCTGAAAGAAACGCTGAATGCTGCTAACTTCACCTCTGTCATCTGCTTGCAGTTGAAAGTTAGGGCGAGGTTCTAACAGCAACATCACGCCATTTTTCCAGCATTCTAGCAACTCTTTTTTAGAGACGTAGCGAATCCCAAAACCCGGATCGGCGATGACATATTTGTTGCCTTTTCGCCCGTACAAAACTACCCAGTGAAAGCCTTTCCAATGAATAATTCCCGGTAAAGGTACAACTTTTTGGTTGATTAACTCAAGGGAAGCTTTCACGCCTCGGGCTTCAAATCCCAGCGTTTTCGCCCCTTGTTTGAGGTTGAGCAATGTTGTTCCTAATGCTCCCGTACCCGATACAGCACGAGCGCGACTGAGGGAAAAAAGCCGCCCGTAATATTTGGCGATCGCAACTAAACAAGCTGCGCCGCAATCTTCTTCATTGTGCTGCAAAACCACCGGATATTTCATAAAAACTCATTAGTCATTAGTCATTAGTCATTAGTCATTAGGTAGGGGCGGGTTTTTCAACAATCTGAGTAATAATTGACAATCTCAAAAACCCGCCCCGAGCGAGATATCGCAGTCAATCGATCGGATATAATAAGAATTATCAGTCATAATGGCGGTGAAAGTAATAGCATTGAAGGAACGCGATCGCGCGCCGCCAGCCGCAAAAAACCATAACCAATTCCTGCCAAACCTGTCATCAAACCCAAATTTTCTACCTCCATCGGTACATCGCAAATCCAACCATTTTCTTCAATACTTGCCAACACATCTGCTGCAATTTTGCAAAGATCTGAAGCTTGACAAATATTCAACATTTCCCGACAGTCATCGAGAAACTCTAAATTGCCAAGATCGCCATTGCACAAAGAATGATTGTAACCGAATCCGCCCGCGATCGCAGTTTCCATTGCTGTCTCAATTTCAGCGCGAATTTCTGCACCTTCAACATACTTGAGCGAATGCAATCGCGCCATCCCAATTCCCGGCGCACCGTGACTCCAACCCAATCCAAATAATATCTGATTTTCCAGTTCAATTCGCAAATCCGGCCAATTTTTCATTTGCTGCGAAAACAAACTCCGTTCGTAGGCGATCGCACCAATTGCCGCCTCCTGAAAACGCTGTTCTCCGCTGAATGCAGCTAACTCGAACAATGCTCTAGCAATTCCCGCAGCCCCGTGAGAAAATCCTGTTAGCGGTTTGCATTCGGGAAGAGTTATCCAGCCAATTCCTTGCTGCATAGTTCGGGTAGTTTTTAACAGGCGATCGCCGCATTTAATCGCAGCAATTTTTAGGCGATCGTCGGGAACGTACTGATACAAACCCGTCAAAACATGAATACACCCTGCCGCACCGCCAATAATATCTAATTGCTCGTCTTTTTCAATTAAAGGCGGTAGTTTTTGCGCCCAGACAACTGCTTGAGACATCAATTCCGGCTGTTCCCACAATTTGCCTAAATGAGTTAGAGTATAAATCAAACCCGCCCACCCATTAAAAGCCCCAATAGAAGTTATTAAATAGCCTTCATACTTGACTTGATGCAGGAGCGATCGCAAAGCTGAACGTGCTAGTTTCGTGTAGCGATTATCTCCCGCAATTGCTCCCAAATAAGCTAAAAACATGGCAATACCGGGCATTCCATCAAACAAATCCCATCCTAAAGCATGGACAGTCCAGCGATTAGTACCAGCAAATACAGGTGCAATCCAACCTGCAAAGTCGCCATGACAAATAGCCAGAGATTCTAACCTTTCAGCAACAGCAACCGCCGCTTGTAAATAAGCTGCATTAGCAGTATTTCGATCGGGGATTTGCAGCGTTGGCGGTACTGCATAAGTTGGCGATTTTTTAGGTTGTGCAACCATTGACATTGCTGTCAGAGAAGTGCGAATAAACCAGAGTTGTTGCGCCAAATCTGCTTCGCTGAATTGCTGGAGGCGATTCCGTACTGATTTCAAGCTAGTTTCCTCAAAAAAATCGGGGATACATTCGCCATTTTCCAGCCATAAATTTCGGGAATTGGGGCGAGTCAAGAATTTGGGTATGTCCCCTTGTCCCAAAGCTGTTTTCTCGGCATTAATTGCCACTTCTAAATAAGGGAAAGTTGGAACTTCAACCCAAAGTCGATCGAACAGGCGATCGCGATCTAAAGCATCCCGCAAAACATCGGGATGGAAACTTTCTCGCAGCAATAATCCGTAACTCCGAGTTTCTCGCAGAATCACCCGCACTTCATCGTTAGCAAAGCGATTTAAAAATTCGCAAAATTCATCGCGGTGCCGTACAATTAATCGATAAATAGCAGTAAATCCATCTGCGATCGCGCCGCAATAATCTAAAACATTTACCGATTCGCCATTTAAACGCGGCTGATTGTCGCCGATATTTTGCATTTTATCCGTACCTAAATCTGCTAAACCCGACTTTTTGGCTTGAGAAAATTCAGCAGAATTGCCGCCGATCGCGCTGACATCAAATCCTCGTTCTTCCCGATTAGCTAATTCTAGTTTCGGTAACAATCCCACCCGCAAAACAGACTGACTCATCCTGTGACGTGCCGGCAGCTTTGCATTAGGTGAATCCGGTGCATTGGGACGCGGATGGAATAGCGATTCTAAGTCAATTAAAACAGGGTGTTCGCCTGCTGCAATGATATTTTCAGCATGAAAATCGGTTCCTTCAATAGCGTACAGTAAAGCCAAGCAGCTACCGAGGCGCTGATAAAAATTTTCGACTTGTTTCGAGTTGTCGCAACTTTTTGCTGCGATGAATTCTACCCAGCCGTAAGTGCCGCGATCGAGAATTTTTAAATTTAAAAATAGTTCGCTGTTGTGAGTCGCATTTATCCAGTTTAAAAGTTTTTGGAAATGGACATCTACGGCGAGGGGTTTTGGTTTGTAAACGACTTGAAAACCGGAGCTGAATTTAGCAATAACAACCGATCGCCCGCCATTATGACTGTCACCAACATTATTATTTATTTCGACCAAAAACCCTGGCTCGATCCCATTATTTAATTCCCTGCAAATTACTGACCAGTCCGCACGCAAGCGTTTGATAAATTCCAGGCTGACTTCAACCCACCGATCGATGCAAATAACTAATTGTCTTGCTAAGACTGGATATTCTTGTAATAGCGAAATGCAGGTTTCCGGGTTTTGCAAGCGTTTTTGGAAATTGTCAAAGCGCTCTTGAGGAGTTTCTCCCGACAACAAACCTTGCAAATGCGCTACGTTAAATTCTAGCATCATTGTCCGATCGAACATCCAAAATAACCGCTCGGGCAAAAAGGCTAATAGGATTGATTCAATAATGCTGTCATCATCGGAAATTGGTAATTTATCTAATTTTTTAATTTCTCGGTACAGGTATTTAAAACCTCGATCGATTAGAGGGGCGATCGCGCACAAAAACCCCTTGTTTTGCCAAATATTTTTCAGACTAGATTCGTCGGAACTAACAAAAACTTGCTTTAATTCTTGCAACCAAACTAAATTACCAATATGTCGTTTTGCCAAGCCCTTAATAGGTTCTCCCAACAGATATCGAAACTCTGATTCTGAGATTTTATCTAAAGCTAGTCGTTTATCAAAATAAGTAGGATTTGTCAAGGGGTATTGACTTCGCCAGCGCTGCCACCGGCGATCGCTCAATTGGGCATCAAACCCATTTTGCACCAATGTTTTACCTGCACCCAAAGACTCAATCCTCTCCGTCAAAGTTAGAGCCCGATACCAAATTGCCTCGAAATTTTCTCGTTCCATAATTGTTGCACCCCTTGTGCTGTTGCGCTTTGAACCTGTTTGACCGCTTGTCTGTTGACTCGTGCGATCGGCCTCAACTAGCCTAGATTGCGAGCCAACTCGATCGAAGACATTCCCTTTTGACTACGCATTCTTACTGACCTTCTTTACTTTAGCGCAAAAATGTGATAATGATTATCATTGTATCGCACAGTGTGAGTAGGAGGCAACCCCAGCAAGCAATAAATCAAGACAGAGCTCGGGCAAGAACATTTGTAAATTGCGTTTCGTAGGGGCAATTCCCCCGCGCTTGCCCGCCGATTGAGGAATGTTGCACAACTTGTAGGGACAATCTCCTTGCGATCGTCCCGCTTGCATCTTGCAGGTTTTGTCAAGGCGAATTAGACACAGCCAACTTAATTTGTGAAAAGGTAAAGGCCCCGACTTCGCGCCCAAGTTTTCGGGAAGCTGAACTATTACAACTTTCACAAACTATTTAGGCTTGCTGCAGCCAATACGAAACCAGTAAGGGAGATTTTTTGTTCAATTATTAGGTGTGAGAGGCAGAAACAATGAATGCGAAAATCAGGTGGAATTTATTTTTAGCAACAACTCTAGGAATTTCTGTTTCAGCAGTGCCATTTGCGGCAGCAGAAACGACAGCAGCAGCCCCACAAACAACCGCAACTACAGCACGAGAAACAGAACAAAATGAGGTACAAGCATCATCTAGCAATCTTTTAAATTTTCAGGAATTAACTCAGGTTCAAGCTAGCGATAGTTATTCTGAAACTGCCAGCAGTTCGACTTTTGATGTTGATTTAGCTGCTAGCGAAGCAGACGCTCGATCGACTGCCAAGAAGCAGGAAACAGAAGATGAAGTAGCGCTCGGTTTGGATCGATCCGAGGGCGCTCGACTGAATGATGACACAACTGAAAACCAAGCAATCCACCAACAAGCAAATCCGCTACTAGCAGAAACACCTGCACCAGCCAACAATCAATTACCCAATAACACAACCAGAGATACATCTCTTGAAACCGTCAGTTCCGACAGCGATTTAACCGATGAAAATAACTCAATGGAGCAAGTCACATCGGTATCTCAACTCTCCGACGTAAAACCGACAGACTGGGCATTTCAAGCACTGCAATCTCTAGTAGAAAGATACGGCTGCATAGCGGGATATCCCGACGGCACATTTCGAGGAAATCGGGCAATGACTCGCTACGAATTTGCCGCCGGTTTAAACGCTTGCTTGGATAAAGTTAACGAGCTAATTCGATCGGGAACAAACAACTTAGCCACCAAAGAAGACTTAACAGCCTTGCAAAGATTGCAAGAAGAATTTGCCGCCGAACTCGCTACCCTGCGCGGGCGAGTAGATGCCTTAGAAGCCAGAACAGCAGAACTCGAAGCCAACCAATTTTCCACCACAACAAAACTGCGCGGTGAAGTCATTTTTGCCCTGACAGATGTTTTGGCAGGAGACAAGGTATCTACCAGATTGCCAGCCCTACCGCTCGATCCAATTACCGAAGCACCCCAAGGATCGAGACGCTTCGATACAGAAGAACAAAGCACTGTTTTTGCTAACCGCGTGCGCCTCGAATTGCATACTAGCTTTACGGGGACAGACGATTTAAAAATTCGGCTTGTCGCGGGCAATTCAGCACACCCCGCCAGAAGCGCACCCGATAATATTAAAGGATTTGAATATGGCCCCAACCCTGTTATCGGATATATTTCTGTTGCAGATCAAGCTGGAGTTGGCAGAAGTCCTGAAGGACAGCAAACTTTTCAAGACATCGGTACTTTGTCTGCCAATAACTCATTTGGGTTAAACCATTTAAGTTATAAGTTCTCCGTGAATCCCAATCTGCGCGCTGTAATTATGGCGAGGGGCGGCGAACATTTCGATTACGTACCGACAACTTTTAGCAGTTGGGATGACGATAATGGCGGGACTGGTTCTCTATCTCTTTTCGGTCAGAGAAATCCCATCTACGCTATTGGTAATGGTGCGGGTTTGGGTTTGAATTACGACTTAAACAGAAACTTGAGTTTGAGTGTTGGTTACTTGGCGGGAAATGCAGAAAATCCTGCGGAGCAAAATGGTTTGTTTGACGGCAAAAACTCAGTCTTAGCGCAGTTAACATTCCGCCCCAGCAGCAATCTTGCTGTGGGATTGATTTACAACAGAGGCTACTTTACTAACGGCAATATCTTTAATAACGATTTGGGTACGTCTCTGGCAAATAACCCAATTTTTCCGGCTGATAAATACACCACCAATTCTTACGGGTTATCTGGATTGTGGCGGCTTTCCCGCCGATTTGCTGTTAATGCTTGGTTTGCTTATACCGATGCTCAAAGTGCTTCGGGAATTATCGGGCCCGGCACTCGTTTCGAGACTCGTTTTGACAGCAGCAGTGCTGATATTTTGACTTACGGAGTTTCTTTGGCTTTTCCCGACCTTTTTAAAGAAGGAAATCTCGGCGGGATTGTGGTGGGTGCTGTGCCTCACATAACTAGAGCGAGGATACCTTCTCCCTTTGACGCACCTCAGAGTTTTCCTGATAATTTTACCGGTTTTGGGACTGATGATTCTGTGAAACGGATTCCGAGTCGCGCGACTCCTTTTCATGTAGAAGCTTTCTACGTTCATCGAGTAACAGATAATATCTTGCTGACTCCTGGAGTTATCTGGTTGACTGCGCCCAACCAAACCAATAAAAATCCTGATGTTGTCATTGGGACTTTGAGGGCTACTTTCCTGTTTTAGGATATTTCCCTTGAGGCAGATATGACCAGCTTTAGTTAAAATTCGCTTTAGTTAAAGTTGGTCTGCAAATTAATGTTAATTTGATGCGATCGCCAGCGAACAGTTACGACAAAACCAATACACTTGATCCCAAGAGCTTTTAGCTGTAAATTACATAGAATTTAGACAAGATTGCCTAAATTTTTGATTTAAGTGAGAAACCGCAGATGTAGGCGCTTCGCCTTCGGGAAGGGTACGCGGATTAACGCAGATAATTGCCAGATAGTTTGCAACTTTTGTAAGAGGTCTTTTGTACAATGGGAGCTTGGGTTTAATGTTTAAACAGAAATGACCAGCTTTTGCAAAAGCTGGTCTGCACAAATAGTTAA
>JBBSNU010000017.1:0-18253 GCA_038260455.1 Chroococcales cyanobacterium
CACCCTATCCATATTTGACCGGGAAGGCACTTTCGAGTGCTTGGAGTTACCGGGAGGTAATGATGCGCTTTTGGGCGTGATACCTTTAGAAGCATTGGGATTGGAAATAGACTTGCAAAATCAAATTTTGAAGCCTTTACCCATCAGTCCAACTGAAACCTATTTGACGATTTTGTAGCAAGAAACCTCATGTTTGAGGCGATTGTGCGTTGAAAAGTGCGATCGCCTTTATCAATTCAGCTTAATCGATGCTTTGTAGGAATATAGCCTAAATTCCTAAAATATTCATAAATTCGACTCGTGTTAAAATCAAAGTTCAGCCTAGAATAGGAGCGATTTTTATGACATTAATGACAGTCAAAGATTTAAACCAAATTCAAACTCTTTTTTCCGAAGCCGGTTTAGATTACAAAATTGAACTAGAAGACGGGATAATTTCAGTTATGGGCCCATCAGACATCGTATCCAGTGAAATCGGCAGTATTTTGATTCGCTTACTCGGTAATTGGGTTTATCCCCGTCGGTTGGGGAGAGTGTTTGACTCCGCAGGCGGTTTCATTATGCCGAATACCAACATCAAAGCACCGGATGTTTCGTTTGTGCGCGCGGCCCGCTTGCGCCAAAGTCCGCGTTATTTTGGTGAACTTGTCCCGGATTTGGTGGTGGAAATTAAGTCTCAAAGCGATCGCATTAAGCCTATAGAAACCGAGGTTTTGAAGTTTATCGAGTTGGGGGCGGTTGTCGGAATTCTGATCGATCCTGATGAAGAAACAGTGACTATTTATCGATCGATTGGCGAACAGACTATTTTAGGAAATGGCGATATTTTAACGATACCAGAGCTTGTTCCTGGTTGGGAATTGCCCATTTCGGAATTGTGGCCTCCTATTTTTACAGAAGAAGAAACGCAATTATAATACCTTTTTTTAAAGATGTGCTGATGAAATCCTAGCCCCCCCTTAGTAAGGGGGGGGTTGGGGGGGGTAATATCTAGCGCTACTTTATGAAATTGGTATAATGCGTTTAAAATTGAGATTGTTGTTGCAGGAAGTAGCCGACGAGATACAGGGAACCGCAGAGCACTGTTAAATTGTCACCTGCAACAGCAGCATCTAAACCTGTTGTTAAGTCTGGGAAGGCTTGACAAACAGTTAATTCGGGGCAGATATTTTCAGCAATGGCTGCTAATTCTGCGGGGGATGCGGAGTTTTGATCGGGTACGGGTACTAGGTAAAGCCGATCGCCCTTTTTGAGTAATGCTTGTAAAATATCATCGCAGTCTTTCGTCGCCAAAATGCCGATTACCCAGTTAACGGGGAAGTTTTGATTTGTAGGGGCGAGTTTAGAGAATGAACTTTCAGAAGCAGAGGCAATTTCTGTGCAAAACCCGCCCGATTGTTCGTGCGTGCGATCGAGATTATCGACATATTCACGCAGGGCGATCGCAGCAGCGGGGTTGTGCGCGCCGTCAATCAGGATGTTGCGGTTTTTCCAGGTTGTCTGCTGAAGTCTTCCAGGCCATTGGGTTTTGGCGATTCCGTCTGCGATGGCGGTGGGGGAGATTTGCCATCCTAGGTTTTGGAGGGTGTGGATAGTGGCAAGTGCGATCGCCGAATTCATTAATTGAATTTTGCCCAACAATGGCAATTCATACTTTATTTTAACAGCAGATGTACGCGAATTAACGCTGATTTCAGGATTGGGATCGTATTCTGCAAATCCTTCTCCTAAATCTACCGCTGGTTTTACCCAAATTGCCGGACAGTCTAATTTTTGAATGCGTTTTTCTACTACTATTCTAGCAGATTCTGGCAATTCTCCGACAACTACCGGACACTTTGATTTGATAATTCCGGCTTTTTCCCCAGCAATATCGGCGACAGTAGGGCCGAGGATTTGCCAGTGTTCGAGACTGATAGAAGTGATGACACTGACAAGAGGAGTTTCGCAAACATTAGTCGCATCTAATCTGCCGCCCAATCCGGTTTCTATGACGGCAATATCTGCTTTTTGTTGTGCAAAATACAGCCAAGCCGCAGCGGTGATGATTTCAAATTGAGTGGGAGTTTCTGTATTACCTTCCGCAGCGCTGACAACTTGTTCTAGACACTGCTGCAATGCTGTTGTAGAAATCGGTTGTTGGTTGATGCAAATTCTTTCTGTCCAATTGATTAAGTGGGGGGATGTGTAGCGCCCGACTCGATAGCCTGCTGCTGTGAGTACCGATGAAAGATAAGCGCAAACGGAACCTTTGCCATTTGTGCCGGCAACGTGGATAATGGGTACTTGTTTGTGAGGGTTATCTAGTTTTTCGAGGAGTTGGTGAATTCTTTCTAAGCCCAAGTGTACGCCGAAGTGTTGGTAGGATTTGAGGATGGAGTTTGCATTCATTGAGGATTATAAGTGTTATATTTGTTTGTGAATTAGATTTTTTTTTACCGCAGAGGGCGCAGAGGGCGCAGAGTGAGAGAATAAAGAGAAAGAAAGTTAATAAGAGAGATGTTTATAATTGATTTGTTGTATTGATTGTTGGTAAAAAAAGGTGGCTTTGGATATTATTTCTTTGTTTGCGGGTTGTGGCGGGTTGGATTTGGGTTTTCGCTTGGCTGGGTTTAATCCGGTTTGGTCGAATGAATACGATAAGTCTATTTGGGATACCTACGAGTTCAATCATCCTGAAACTATTTTAGACCGCAGAGATATCAGAAAAATTAATTCTGATGAAATTCCCAACTGTATTGGAATTATTGGCGGGCCTCCTTGTCAAAGTTGGAGTGAGGCGGGCGCGAAACGGGGGATTGATGATAGTCGGGGTCAACTTTTCTGGGAGTATATCAGAATTGTGCGGGACAAGCAACCTTTGTTCTTTTTGGCTGAGAATGTTAGCGGTATTTTGGCACCTAGAAATAAGGATGCTTTCACTTATATATTATCTCAGTTTGAGGCTATCGGGTATCGGGTTTCGTTCCAGTTGTTGAATGCGAGAAATTTTGGTGTTCCGCAAGATAGGCAAAGGGTGATTGTTGTTGGTTATCGGGAAACTCTGGGTTTGGGTTTTGAGTTTCCCGAACCTGGAACCGAGGTTTTGACGCTGAAAGATGCTATTTTTGATTTGCAGGCGATCGCCCCAATGTCAGTTAAGGGTAAAGTAGATAATTATCACGATTCTGTCGCAAATCACGAATGTGCGGATTTGGGGTTTTCGAGCATTTATATGTCGCGCAATCGAGTGAGAAGTTGGTGTGAACCTTCGTTTACAATTCAGGCAAGCGGCAGACACGCCCCTCTGCATCCTCAAGCTAGTAAAATGATTTTGGTTGGCAAGGACAAACGCATTTTTGATCCAAATTCACCTCATCCTTACCGTCGGCTTTCTGTGCGAGAGTGCGCGAGAGTTCAGACTTTCCCGGATGACTTTATTTTCAAGTACAAGTATATTGCTGACGGCTACAAAATGGTCGGGAATGCCGTACCTGTTAATTTGGCTAGGATTTTGGCAAAAAAGATTTTTGAGGATATTGTCATAGGGCATAGGGAATAGGGTATCGGTGTCAACTGAAACCGACCATCTACCAGTCGCTAGGGAATGAATTCCACGGGGCTTTTAGCGAAAGTCTTCGCTATGAAGACTAATCTCAAATCCCTTGACATCAGAATTATTCATCTCTCTCTTCTCTTCCTCTGTGTTCTCTGTGGCCTCTGCGGTTTAATCACTCCGAATTATCTGTCATTGAAACTTAGTTAATTCGCCGAGATTTTGCCGAATCGTATTTATGCCGCGAATATGAGACAGGGGCGAACCTCCATACAAAAAACTATCCAAACTAACTTGATAATTTTGCTGTACCGCCAAATCCAGCCACAAATTCTTAAATGCTGCTCCCGGTTTGTAGTCGGGAATGTTATGCTGGTAGTAAGGAAAACTGTCTATACAAGTGTTGAAAAAGTTTTTGCGGCCGCAATGCTTTAAATACTGATATCGTGGCTTAAATTCGGTTTGATTTTCCAATACTGTATGAATAGTATCGGCTAAGGATTCCGGGTCGAATTTGGCGTAAAGTCCCGCACCTTCGGGGAAAACAGGCGAGTTTCCTCTGGCGTATTGGTTGAACTCTTCAAAACAAATTACTGGTACGTTGCAACTCATTGCTTCGGTAATTCCTCGGTTTTTTCCTTCGAGGAGGGAACCGAGGACGAAGGCTTTGGCGCGCGAATAATATACAGGCATTTCGCTGTAGTAGTCAACTCTCGGCAGTAAATTAATATAGTCGAAGGGATTGCCTAAAATTTGCTCTACTTGGTGCCATTCTTTTAAGGCGAGTTCGTCGAGAGTATTTAGGTTATTAACATCAAAGTCGTGGCCGCTGAGAACTGTTAATTTTATCAGTTTTTGCGGATATTTTTGGCGGTAAATTTTTAAGGCTTTGGCAATTATAGGCAAATTCTTTTCTTCGGAAATTCGGGCGACGGCGAGGAGGTCGATGTCTTTGGCGGGGACGTTGCGAGGGGAAATTAAGTATTCGTTGATGAAGTCTGTGTCTTGCAGTGGTATGATCGGTTTGTTGGCGCGATCGGCATAAGTCTCGCGAAACCACTTATCTCGCTGCGGGTTTTTGTATAAACTGGAGTAGGCGTCGGCTATCGGTGCCCAGGAATAGGACGTTCCTGGGGAATAGGTGAAGGATAAAAATACTGAGGAAAGTTGGGGAAATAGTTTGTTTATCAGTTCGACTGCTTCGCTGAAATATATCCCTTTGATGAATTTTCCTTCGTAAAACAGCGGCGGAAGCAAGACGTAGAAACTGACGGTATCGAAGCGGTGGGGTTGGTCTTCAAATATCTCCCAGGTAAAGGCGTCTAAGTCTGCATAGATTTCGGCGATTGGTTTGTTGATGTGGGGGTTGCATAAATAGGGTTTTTGGCGATCGTAGTTTCCGCGTACCATAGAATTATTAGTGTGATTATTGAGTTTCTTTTTTAACCGCAGAGGGCGCAGAGGGCGCAGAGGAGGAGAAGAGAGAGTTATTCACAAGTCATCTAAGGGTTGTTCTAATGATTCGCTGTCGCCTATTGTGAGGGCGAGTTGATAGATTTGGCGGCGGGGGAGGGATGTTTGTTGGGCTAGCTGGCGGCTGGCTTGGGAACGGCTTATGCCTTGGGCGATTAATGTTTGCAATTCGGCTTTGATGGCATCTTCGGAGAAAATTGGTGCGTCTGTTTGCAGGCCGCCAATCACTAGGGTAAATTCTCCTTGGGGTTCGCGGGTGGTGTAAAGTTCGATCGCACTTTCGATACTACCACGCCAAAACTCTTCGTGCATTTTTGTCAATTCCCTCGCTAGCACAATCTGTCTATCGGTTCCCAAGGTGTTTGCTAAATCTTGTAAAGTTTGCCGCAATCGGTGGGGAGATTCGTATAAGATAATAGTGCGGGATTCTATTTGCAAATTTTCTAAACTCCGCTGGCGTTCTTGACCTTTGGCGGGCAAGAATCCTTCAAATACAAATCTGTCTGTAGGTAATCCCGATGCACTTATCCCAACAATGCAGGCGCTGGGGCCGGGAATCGGAATAATGTTAATGTTAGCATCGGCGCAGGCTTTGACTAATTCGTATCCGGGGTCAGAAATTCCCGGCATTCCAGCGTCGGTGACGAGGGCGATAGTTTTTCCTGACAGCAGTTTGTCGATGAATTCGGGGAGTCGCTGCTGTTGGTTGTGTTCGTGATAGCTGATTTGGGGCGTTTTGATTTGAAAGTGGTGTAAAAGTTTGCCTGTGTGGCGCGTGTCTTCGGCTGCGATGAAGTCTGCTGCTTGCAAAATTCGGATGGCGCGATATGTCATATCTTCGAGATTGCCGATCGGCGTTCCGACAATGTAAAGTATTCCTGTATTGGGATTTGGCTGCATTGGGATATTTTTTATTTTAACCGCAGATGAACGCGGATTAACGCAGATATGAAGACTGGATTGTTTTTGGGATTGGCAACTTTAGATTTAGTTTATTTAGCCGAGAAGCCTCCGGGTGAAAATCAGAAGGTTATTGCTGCTGATTGTACCATTGCTGCGGGCGGGCCGGCGACAAATGCTGCGGTTGCTTTTAGCTGTTTGGGGAATGCGGCGGTTTTGGCGGCGGTTTTGGGCACTAGCGCGATCGCCCAATTGATTCGTGCAGACTTAGCGGAGTATGATATTAGGATAATCGATTTGCAACCAGGGCGATCGCACTCTCCACCAGTTTCTTCGATTATTGTAACTGAACAAACGGGCGATCGGGCTGTAATCTCGATTAATGCTACTAAATCGCAGGCTGAAAGTCAAGCAATTGACCTCGATATTTTAACCTCCGTTAATATCATACTGTTTGACGGACACCAAATTCCAGCCAGCCAAGAAATCGCTGAACTCGCCCAATCAAAAAACATTCCAATCGTCCTAGATGGCGGTAGTTGGAAACCCGGATTAGCAGAAATCTTGCCCTTCGTTAAATGGGCAGTATGTTCCGATAACTTTCATCCCCCCGACTGCAACAATTCCCAACAAATCTTTGCTTATCTCTCAGCAGCCGGAATTCCCCACATTGCCATCACACGCGGCGAAAAACCGATTCAATACCTCAGCAAAGGCAGTTTCGGCAGTTTAGAAGTGCCTCAAATCCAAGCTGCAGACACTTTAGGCGCAGGCGACATTTTTCACGGCGCTTTCTGTCACTATATTTTACAAGACAACTTTACAAATGCCCTCGCTGCTGCCGCCAAGATAGCTTCCGATTCCTGCAAAACTTTCGGAACCCGCCAATGGATAAAAAACATTCAACCTTAACTTTAAAATAACGCAAATATCCGGAAAAAAGCGATCGCACCCAGAAAACAGAAACAGACAACACTTGTTAAGCTAAAATAGTCATATCAACCCTCTCCTTTCTTTCTTCGTGCCCTTTGCGTCTTCGCGGTTCGCCCAAAAAATCCACAAATCAAACAAGATTGCTATATTAGTAAGACACCTGCAAGACAAACAAAACTACCCCAAAACAAAACACTCAAATCATGGCTGAAACTCAACCCCTAAGCATCACACTTCCCCCCTTGCGGATTACCCTAAGCGAACAACAACAGGTTAATCTAGAATGGCTGACGCAAAACTTACCCAACCTACTCGCCACAGCGCCAAGCAAACCAGAAGTTCCCGACAACTTGAAACAGTGGGTAGCGGCCAACAAATTATTAAATCTACCAGACGCAGAAATTATTCAAGCCTTAGTAAATACAGGCATAGATGCCGAAACAGCAACCGCAGAAGTTACCGAAATATCATCTCATCCGTACTTCCAAGCAGGTAGCCATTACGTACAGCTATTGCAGAAACTGGAATCGCAACTCAACATCAACAATCAATTAGCCGCACTTTCTTCCAAGTTTGGCACAATCGAACGCAAAAGCAGCCTTTCCCGAGAGTATTTTTTAGAAAATTACTACGCCAAAAATACTCCAGTAATTATTACCAACATCATGCACAACTGGAAAGCATTGCAGTTGTGGACACCGGAGTATTTGCAGCAAAAATACGGAGATGCAGAGGTAGAAATTCAAGCCAACCGCAACTCTGACCCGGATTACGAAATTAAGGTACACAACCACAAAAAAATCGTTTTCTTCCGCGAGTATGTAGATATGGTCGTCAACGGTGGCCCCAGCAACGACTGCTACATGGTTGCGAACAATCAAACTCTGGAAAGAGAAGAATTTAAACCGCTATTCAACGACTTTGAAATTTTCCCAGAATACCTCAACCCCGGCGATACAAAAGGCAGAGTTTTCTTTTGGTTCGGCCCGAAGGGTACAATTACGCCGCTGCATCACGACCCAGTGAACTTAGTTTTAGCACAGGTATCGGGACGCAAACTGATTAAATTGATTTCTCCGCAGCAAACACCTCTGCTTTACAATCATGTCGGAGTTTTCAGCAAGGTTGACGGCGAAAATCCTGACTATGACAAATATCCGCTTTACAGAGATGCAAAAATCATTGAGGTGATTTTGGAACCTGGAGAAGTTATATTTATTCCTGTGGGTTGGTGGCATCACGTAAAATCGCTGGAGGTGAGTATTTCGGTTTCGTTTACTAATTTTGTGTTTCCCAATTATTATGAATGGAAATATCCTCATATTAATTGGTCGTAGGATGGGTTCTGTGCAGAATAAATGTCCCAAAATCCTGTAGGGGCGGGTTCACCAACTATCTATGAAAATCACAAATAATCTCATAAACCCGCCCCATCCCCACCATTATTTACATCAACATTTAACCCATAAAATCACCGTACATTTTTATTGTTGGTGGGGGAGGGCGGGTTTATGAAATTATTCATTTTCATCATAAATGGTTGGTGAACCCGCCACTACAAAATTCACCTTTTTCTGTTTTGATTGGCGATATAGCTTCACAAAAAAGATCCCAAAATCCCGTAGGGGCGGGTTCACCAACTATCTATGAAAATCACAAATAATCTCATAAACCCGCCCCATCCCGACCATAATTTACATCAACATTTAACCCATAAAATCACCGTACATTTTTATTGTTGGTGGGGGAGGGCGGGTTTATGAAATTATTCATTTTCACCATAAATAGTTGGTGAACCCGCCCCTACAAATTGGGTTGATTATCATAGAGGGCGGGTTTATGATATTATTCAGTTTCATCATAGATAGTTGGTGAACCCGCCCCTACAAATTGGGTTGATTATCATAGTTTCTTTGTACTTATATCAGCGTTTATCTGCGGTTAAAAACATGAAAAATCTCGAAGAATTAAGCGGAATTGCCCAGGCTGCCGCTTGGGGTGCAGCAGATATTTTGCAATCCTATTATCGCCCTGATTCCCAGACTCCCAACCTGGACATTCAAGAGAAAAAAGACGGCCCAGTTACTGCGGCCGATGTTGCTGTTAATTCTTACATCTTAGATGAATTGCAGTCGGCTTTAGGGAATGCAGAATTTGGCTATCTCAGCGAAGAAACTTACAAGTCTTATTTAGAAAGTTGCGGTCAAGTTCCTTTACCTCAATCTTGGGTTTGGATTATTGACCCTTTGGATGGAACGCGCGATTTTATTGACAAGACGGGGGAATTTGCCGTTCACATTGCTTTAGCGTTTGAGGGAAAACCTATGTTAGCGGTTGTGGCTTGGCCGGAACAGGAAAAGATTTATTACGCGATACGGGATGCGGGTGCTTTTGGGGAAAGTCGGGACGGTTCTGCAGTCAAATTGCAGGTTTCGGCGCGAAATGTAGTGGCAGATTTATCTATAGTAACCAGTCGCAGTCACCGGGGCGATCGCTTTAATCAATTGTTACAAAAACTGCCATGTCAAAATCAAATAGCTGTGGGCAGTATCGGCTGTAAGATTGCGACAATTGTTGAACAAAAGGCTGATGTTTATATTGCGCTTTCGGGCAAGTCTGCGCCGAAGGATTGGGATTTAGCGGCACCGGAATTGATTTTGACGGAAGCGGGCGGCCGATTTACTCGTTTTGACGGTTCTGCTTTGCAATACAACCGGGGAGATGTCAGTCAGTGGGGGGGATTGTTGGCGAGTAACGGTTGCTGTCACGCTGCTTTGTGCGGGGATGCTGAGGGGATTTTGGCGGAGATTGATTCGGGTTTGCGGTAATCAACGGTTTAGTAGGGTGCGTGAGAAGACCGTATTTTCTGCACGATTAATCGCTTAGGCACGGGAGCATCTGGTGTTTTGCAAAAAGCATTTTTTTTATTCATAGTGCGAGCGTCCCCGCTCGCGTATTGTATAACTCACGAGCGGGGACGCTCGCACTATAATGCAAAACACCAGATGCTCCCCTTAAGTATCCTAGAGCAGGTATCAAAAGTGCTGATTTGAAAATTTCCCTACAATTGCACTTACATTTCTAAAATATTTGTGGTATGTCAATATAGTTGTTTTCACAGTAATAATACTTAACTATTTTCGCAGCTTTACCAAAACTTTAATTAATAAGCTATTTCTAAAGAAAACTTTATATATATTCTCTGAAAAAACTGTTAGTGTTGCTACAACAGATGTTTCCTCACCGAATTTTTACGCAGAGATGCTGTTTCTCTGTCAATCAAAATTGATAGATTGTTTCGGACGCAAGTCACGAAAGTGGGGAATTGCTGTCTTTTTTTACCCCAGTCAGGTGTATTATGCCAAATTTAAATATTCCAGTTTCAGTAAGTGCGATCGCCTTTATCGATACTACAGTACCAAATTATCAAAGTTTGGTAGCCGGGGTAACATCGGGCACGGAAGTAGTGGTGTTAGATGGGAATGAGGATGCGATCGACCAAATTACTGATATTTTAGCCGATCGCACGAATATTGAGAGCATCCACATCATTTCTCACGGCACTCCGGGAAGCTTGCAACTCGGCAGCGGTAGCTTGAGTTTAGACAATCTAGAGGCTTACTCCGAGAAATTGCGGCAGTGGCGAAGTGCTTTCACACACGGCGCGGACATTCTGATTTATGGTTGTAATGTGGCATTGAGTGCGATCGGCTTCATCCAGCGCATCGCCCAACTCACAAATACCAATGTTGCCGCTTCCAAAAACCTCACCGGAAGCGCGGCACTCGGTGGCGACTGGAAACTCGCAGCAAGAATCGGGGAAATTAACACACCGCTGGTATTTGCACCCGAAGTGTTAGCGGGTTACGAGTACGTTTTGAGTAGTTTTAGTACAGCAACTAACTTGCCTGTGGGGACAAATCCCAGAGGTATTGCTACAGGGCTTTTCAATGCCGATACTTTCCCAGACTTGGTAGTAACAAACCTAAGTGACAACAACATTTCAATTCTGTTGGGGAATGCAACTGGTGTTTTTGGTACAGCTACCAACTTCGCCGTTGGTTCAAGTCCCATTTCCGTCACAACAGGCAACTTTAATAACGATAGTTTCCTCGACTTAGCAGTAGCAAACTCTAGTTCTAGCAACGTCTCAATTCTACTAGGAAACGGTACAGGCGGCTTTGGTGCAGCTAACAACTATGCTGTCGGAAATACACCTCTTTCAATCGCAACAGGCAACTTTAACGCCGATAGTTTCCCCGATTTAGCAGTGGTGAATGCAAATCCAGTTGGTACTGGTAGCGTCTCAATTTTGTTGGGAAGTGGTACTGGCACTTTTGGCGCTGCAACTAATTTCACTGTCGGTTCGATTCCTGCTGGTGTTGTTGTCGGCAACTTTAACGCCGATAGTTTCCCCGATTTAGCCGTAGCGAACAGTCTTTCTAGCAATGTCTCAATTTTGTTAGGAAATGGCACTGGCGGATTTATTGCACCCACTAATGTTGGGGCTGGAACAAATCCAAATTCGATCGCCCTAGGCGACTTTAACGGAGACAGCCGACCAGATTTAGCCGTAGTTAACGGCGGCTCTAACAATGTCTCAATCATGCTAGGAAATGGTACTGGCGGCTTCAGCGCGCCCACTAATTTTAGCGTGGGTACAGGGTCTCAAGGCATCACTGCAAACGACTTTAACGGCGACGGCAAGCTCGATCTAGCAGTACGAAGCAGCAGTGGCGCTGCAATTTTAATCGGAAATGGGGCTGGCAGTTTTAGCACTGCGATTAACTTTGCTGCGGGGACAAGTCCATATTCTATTGTGGCGGGCAATTTTAACGGTGATAGTCTCCCGGATTTAGCACTAACGAACGAGGGTTCAAGCAATGTCTCGGTTTTACTCAATACACCCAGTACGGTAAGTTTTGTGGGGGCCAAAAATAGTGGTACTTACAATGTCAATGAAGGCGCTACCGACACAGTAATTAACATCCCGGTTACTATCACCAACAGCAGTTCTTTCGGCGATGTAGTTGTACCAATTGTCATCGATCCCAGCAGCACAGCTACTCAAGGTTCTGATTACACTCTGTCAACTACATCGCTGACTTTTGCTGCCAACACTACTACTCTCACCCAGAATATTGCAGTCACTATCAAAGCTGACAATATCGTTGACAGTAACGAACAAATTGTTCTAAACTTTGGCAAAATTACAGGTGGCGCTGCCGTTACTGGTGGCAGCAGTCAAGCTAAAGTGGCAATCTTGGATCGAAATAGTTCTTATACTATTGCCGCCAATACTCCTAGCATTATCGAAGGCAATTCTGGCAAGACTCCCGCCACATTTACGATCGCTCGCAATGGCAGCACGGAACTTTGGAGTACGGTAGATTATAGTATTGCCGGAACTGCGACTAACGGCAGCGACTACAACAATATCGGCGGCACTTCTGGGGCAACTACTGCTACTGGCAAAATTACTTTTGCAGCGGGCGAAACATCCAAAACTATTACTTTGGATGTGTTGGGCGACGGATTGATTGAACCTGACGAAACGATCGCAATTACGCTATCAAATCCTGTTTCACCGGGTGGCGCGCCGACAATTCCGACGGCAACTGCGACAACTACCATAACAAATGATGACACTGCCGGCTTCACCATCGCACCTACGAACATCACTGCTACAGAGGGCGGCGCAACTGGCAGTTACAAAGTCAAGCTAACTGCACAACCCACGGCACCGGTTAACATTAGCTTTAATACTGGTACTCAAATTAGCCCGATCGCCCAAATTACTTTTGACAGCACTAACTGGAATGTTGATCAGACTGTCATTGCTACTGCGATCGACGACAGTGTAGCACAAGGAACGCACACAGGGACGATCGCTCACACAGCTACCAGTACCGATGTTAGTTATAACGCCAAGGTGATTCCCGATGTGACGGCATCGATTACAGATAACGATAGTCCGGGTATTTCGATCGTCCAATCTGCCGGTAGTACCAATATTGCTGAAGGCGGTGCAACGGCTACCTACGGCGTGCTTCTGACTAGCGCGCCTACCGCACCTGTGACGATTAATTTTGACGCTGGTACTCAAATTAGTGCGATCGCACCTATCACTTTTACGCCGAATAATTGGAATGTTGCTCAAAATGTGACCGTGAGTGCGATCGATGACAGCATAGCCGAAGGAACGCACAGCGGCACGATTACTCACAAGTCTGTCAGCACGGATACCAAGTATAACAATCTGACGATTTCTCCTGTGACTGCCACGATTGCTGACAATGATACGGCTGGTGTGACTATTTCACCGACGAGCACCACTGCTACGGAAGGCGGTGCTACAGGGACGTACAGCGTTCAGTTAAAATCCCAGCCCACCGCGCCTGTGACGATTAGTTTTGCTACAGGGGATCAAATAAGTGCGATCGCTGCTGTTACTTTTGACTCTACTAACTGGAGTGTGGCGAAGTCAGTCACAGTCACGGCTACGGACGATGCGGTTGTTGAAGGCAATCATACAGGCAGTATTTCTCATACGGCTACTGGTGATAGTAAGTATAACGGGATTGTGATTCCGGGTGTGACAGTGGCGATTACAGATAACGATGTAGCGCCGACTCCGACTCCAACTCCGACTCCGACACCGACGGGAACCCCGACTCCGACTCCGACTCCAACTCCGACTCCGACACCCACGGGAACACCAACTCCGACACCGACGGGAACGCCGACTCCGACACCGACGGGAACGCCATCACCGACACCGACGGGAACACCGACTCCGACACCGACGGTAACGCCGACTCCGACACCTACGGGAACACCATCACCGACACCGACGGGAACGCCGACTCCGACACCTACGGGAACGCCGACTCCGACACCTACGGGAACGCCGACTCCAGGAGGAGCACCGCTACCGCCTGATTCAGATTCGCCAAGGCCGATACCACTCACGCCGACTCCAAATCCAGCGCCGAGTCCAAATCCAGCGCCGAGTCCGACACCAACGCCGACTCAAAATCTAACGCCAACCACTGTTACGCCAACGCCGACTCCGACTCCGACTCCGACGCCCATATCTCCGATATTTGACAACTCTGGGAAACGTAGCGATCGACCCCTATCGATTAATCTGCCGCTAGGTAACGGAAATGTCGATCGGCCTTTGAGTGTTCCCACGGTAAGTTTTTCCCAAGCTACTTACAAAGTCAATGAAAGTTTCACAGGAATTGTTCAGGCACAAATTACTCTCACTCGCACTGGGGATCTAAACAGCAGTTCCAGTGTGTCTCTAGAACCTCCTACAGGTTCAGCGACTTTCGGAAAAGATTGGAACTTTTTTCCCACCTCCAGTGTCCCTCCTCAGATCATCTTTAACTCAGGCGAAAATAGCAAAACTTTCACAATTGACATCTTACCGGATGCTATAGGTGAGGGAACAGAAGAAATCGCGTTTCGGATCGCTAATAATGCTTTTAATGCCAGTATTGGCAGTCAAAGCTCTGCTACCTTGCAAATTTCGGATGCTGAACTTTTCACGGACACGAAGGTTCCGATATCTCCCAAGGGCTTGTACTCAGCTATCTGGGGAGACTATAACAATGACGGCAAACTGGATATCCTCGGAAACAACCAAATCTACAAAAACACCGAGCTCCTCGACAATAACAATCAAAGGTCTAGCGAATATGGCTTTAGCGAAGCTAATCGAATAGACTTGCCAGGTGATCCATCAGCATGGGGAGATTACAACAATGATGGGAGACTGGATGTCTCGTTAGGCAACCGCAACGCCTATGGCCCTACAGAAATCTACAATGGCTTGGACTTGACCTTGAGGGCAATCCTACCTAATGGCTACGGGGCGTTTTTCTACGTGACTTCGGCAGATTATAACAATGACGGTCGTCTCGATATCTTGCAAACAGGCTACGAAAGTAGTCCGCGGGATTATAGTAATAACACACTCTATCGCAACTTGGGATCTGTCAATGGTCAAGACAGCTTTAGCTTTGAGCAACAGAGCACCACTGGACTACCATCCAGTAGAGGTTTAGCTGTTTGGGGCGACTATGACAACGACGGTAAACTTGATGTTCTGCTCAATGTGCCGAATTCCAATGGCTGGACAACTGCCAAACTCTACCGCAACTCGGGCGATTCCGTTTCTTCCCCTTTTGCAAAACCCCCCGTTTTTACAGACACTGGCGTAGAATTTCCTGGTTTTAGTAACGTCTATCAGACCGCCTGGGGAGACTACGACAATGATGGCAAACTGGATATCCTGGTCAGTGGTTCGGATAGTTCATCCGACCAGTCCATCATCAAAGTCTTCCGCAACGCAACCAATACCAGCGAGCCAAACAGATTTGATGACATAGGTGTAAAGATACCTGGTCGGATTAGTTCTCGAAATCAAAATCCTTGGGGAGACTACGACAATGACGGCAAACTGGATATCCTAGTCAATGTCAGTGCTTTGACTCAGCTAGATGCGGGAAGTTCACAAAAAGTAGTAACCAAAGTCTATCGCAACAACACAGGCAGACCTTATAACCCAAATGACCCAAATGGCTTTATTGACCCAAATAGCTTTACTGGCTCAAATAGCTTTATCGACAGTGGCGTAGAAATCGGCAGTGTCGTATCGCCTCCTGGTGGTCAAGCTTATTCCCAGGCAGCTTGGGGAGACTATGACAGGGATGGAAAATTGGATATCCTGGTCGCTAATAATTCAGCAAAGAACTTTCAAGACCGACCAGAGTCTTTTAGCAATGTCTACCGCAACAACACTCCTAAAGCGAATACTCCTCCCACCGCACCAACAGGGCTGACGGCTGTAGCTTCTGGCCCAGAAGTTACCTTCAACTGGAATAAAGCGACTGATGCTCAAACTCCTGCTAATGGTTTAAGCTACAACCTGCGAGTTGGCACTACACAAGGGGGCCAGGATATTCTTTCCCCGATGTCTCTTGGCGATGGAACTCGGCAACTGGTGGGGTTGGGAAATGCCAACCAAAACACTACCTGGCAACTCAAAGACTTGTCTCCAGGGACATATTACTGGAGCGTACAGGCGATCGACACAGCTTGGGCCGGTTCACCTTTCGCCACAGAGGGCGAATTTACTATAGTCCCCAACCGAGCACCAGTTTTAAACTACGGCGAGACTACAACCCCTTGGCATTACAACAATCTAAAGGTAAGCAACTCATCCACATTCACCTACACGTTCCCAGCGGACACTTTCACAGACCCCGATCTTCCCGGCGACAAGCTCACCTACACAGCCACTCTGATGAATGGCAGTCCCCTACCAAGCTGGCTCACGTTTAATCAAAATACCCGTACCCTGAGTGGCACAAGCCCCAGAGCGCAGGAGTTAACAATCAAGTTAAAAGCTACAGACAGGGCTGGTCTTAGTGCTAGCGACGATGATGGTATGTTGCTGACATTTAGCAGCACGGGCTTAGTCATTGACGGCTACATTTCCGGTTCAACTCTCTTCCTCGATGCCAACAAAAACGGCATCAAAGATCCCAACGAACCATCAACAACTACCGATTCCGGCGGCAAATTCAATCTCAACATTCCCTTCGACATCTTCGACAAAAACAAAAACGGAGAAATCGACCCCGAAGAAGGCAATCTAGTCGCAATTGGAGGCATAGACACCGCCACCGGATTACCCCTAGAAACCCCAGTCACCGCACCTGTCGATTCCAGTGTAGTCACCCTATTAACCAGCTTAGTCGCCGACTTAATCGACAAAGGAACTACACCGGAATCAGCGCAATCTTTAGTCAAAGCAGCCCTTGGACTCCCCGCTGATGTTGACCTGACCACCTTAGACCCCATCCTCGCCACCAACACCAACCAACCGGGCGGAGTCCAAGTCTTAGCAGCAATGGTGAAAGTCCAAAACATCATCACTCAAACAGCCGCTTTGATTGACGGTGCATCCAGTGCAGCCAATCACGATCTTGTCAAAGCTGTTGTCAGTTCAATGGGCGATAAAATTCAATCCGGTACAGTCTTAAATCTCAGCAATCCAGCCGCCTTAGAACCAATAATTCAGCAATCCGCTGCTAAAATACAGCAGATTGACCCCAGTTTCAACCTTCAAACAGTCACCCAAATTACATCGCAATCTGCGACAGTAATGGCAACAGCAAATCAGCGCATCGATAGCGCTGTCACCAACCCAACAGCAACATCAATTCCCCAAGCCGTTGCCCGCGTCCAACAAGTAGCTTTAGGCCCAACTACTCAAGATTTCAAAGCAGTTGGTACGGGAAGGAAGCCAATTTCTCAGCTAGTTGCTGACAATACTGGTGCTGCTTTAGATAGCCGCATTCAATCTGTAATCTTGCCTGCGGGGATAGCAACTCCTGTACTCACAGGCGATGCAGATTTAGGCAGCAATTCGCCGGATGCAATTATCGGTACAAATGGCGACGACATCCTCACCGGCACCAGCGGTAATGATGTGTTAATGGGTATGAAGGGCAATGATGCCCTCGATGGTAGCTTGGAAAATGACACTATTTTCGGTGGCAAAGGTAGCGATACTTTGCTAGGGAATAGCGGTGATGATATCTTGTTTGGCAACCGAGGTGCTGATATCTTGAACGGCAGCGATGGTAATGATATCTTGCTTGGAGGCAAGGGAGATGATTTACTAGATGGCGGTTTGGGAGATGATACTTTGACAGGAGGAAACGGAGTCGATAAATTCTTACTCTCTACCAATTCCGGGACTGATACTGTTACCGATTTTGAAATTGGTAAAGACTTGTTAGTATTGGGTAACGGACTGACTTTCTCGCAATTGGCTATTAGTCAAGATAGCAGTTCAACATTAATTCGGTTTGCCCAAACTGGCGAGATTTTAGCTTCTCTCAACGGAGTTTCTGCTAGCAGTATTAGCGCGGTGAATTTCGGATTGATTTAAGAAAAAATCGGCGCTTAAAACCGCCGATTTTTCGGGGCGCAATCAGTATTCGTAGGGTGTGTCGCCCTAGACAATCCCTAAATGAGATCAATAGTCTGATGGCGACGCACCTGACACATGGGTGGAGCAAAAAATCGGCTGGTTTCCTCAAGTATCATCTCAGGTGCGTCGCCGTGAGATTATCGATTGAATTTACAGATTTTTGATGGCGACACACCCTACGAATACTAAGGTGCGTCGCCCTGAGATTGTCGATTGAATTTACTACAAATACTAAGGTGCGTCGCCCTGAGATTGTCGATTAAATGCGAGAGATTTTTGATGCGACACACCCTACAAATACTAAGGTGCGTCGCCCTGAGATTGTCGATTGAATTTACTACAAATACTAAGGTGCGTCGCCCTGAGATTGTCGATTGAATTTACAGATTTTTTAGGGC
>JBBSNU010000018.1:0-17507 GCA_038260455.1 Chroococcales cyanobacterium
CTCGAATCAAAAAATCTGCTGGCTCACGGTTCGCACAGGCAAACAAGTCATAAAAGTCCGCTTCTCTATCAGCAATTGTGACTACTTGTTGTGAATCAGGGATGATAGATGACGTGTTTTTCAAAGCATCAAGCCATCTTTGACTTTCTTTCTCTTCTGTTGATTTTTGAGAACGTTGAGTAGCTTTACCTAAAGATTTTATGTCTCTAGCCCACACATATTGGTCGATAATTCCTAATGGTAGCCCCTGTGTTGTTGCTGCCAAAGTTGAATGTACTTTCAATCCCCGAGCATATTTATTATCAAGATATCCGACTCCTTTGACTGCTTTATGAGTAGTGTAATTTAATTCGGTTGTATCTTGTATTGCCAAGATAATTTGATGATTTTTAATTCTTGAAAGCGTCGCATCTACGTGTCCTTTCCTAAGCTGAGCTGGTTTGATGTATGGTGAATCCCAGAAATCGTAAGTAGCCTTAGTTTCTGCCCATGTACCACTAGCTTGAGGTACACTGGATGTTGGTTTATTACTCAAGTTAGAGACAATTTTCATGAATCTATTTGTTCTTCTTGCGTCTCCCAATTGAGTTTTTTCTAATTCTTGCCTTACCCATTGATTGATCATTTTAACCTGACTCCTTGGCGCTCGCACGCTCCTTAAATAGCACAGATGTTAATTTTTGTCAAATTTATTGTTAAGAAAGATGTTTATAAAGCATAGCTTCTTAAGGGGGATTTAGGGGGATCGAGACTACGGTAAAAGCGAAATTTTCAAGTATTCTAGGCTTAAGTTGACACCAATGAAGTCTTCCCTCAAAAGTCAAAGATTTTTTTCGGTGAGCTAATTATGAGTCAACTTCAAACCAAACTGCTGACTGATACCTGGGTGACGGCGACTTGGGATGAATATATAGAAATCATTAAACAGCCGGAGTACGATCGCGCAAAATGCTACTACTACAACGGACAGTTGAGGATTGAAATGGCAGCAGTAGGGCCAGATCATGCTGATGATAATGGAATTATCGTCATCTTAATCAATTTATTTGGCCTTGCTAAAGGTATCAAAATGAGACTGCTGGTCAATTGTAGCTACGCCAAAACGGGTATCCGAGGCGCTCAACCCGATGCTTCTTACTACATCGGAGAACGGGTACAAACGGCACCTCGCGGTAGTTCTGTAGTGAATTTGGATAGCGCAGTAGCCCCAGATTGGGCGATCGAAATTGCCGACAGTTCTCTGGTTGACGATTTGGGTACAAAAAGAATGATTTATGAAGAATTAGGAGTGTCTGAATATTGGGTAGTAGACGTACAAAAAGCGCAAGTTATTGCTTTTAAAATAATTGCTAACCGTGGAAGCGAACGTCTGACGGAATCTCAAGTTTTGCCTGGGCTAAAAGTTGCTTTGTTAGAAGAAGGTTTGCGCCGCAGTCGCCAGACGGACAATACAGAAGTAGGTAACTGGTTTTTAGAGGAAGTTCGCGGGAATCCTCAATAGTGCGCGCGGCGTAGCTATCCCGTGAATCGACCTTTCGCAGTTTTCAACCCAATTATGCAGAAACCGAGTTTTTATAGGAAAAAGTATCGTTATTGCGATCGTGTCCGGTATAAAAACCCAATTTCTTAAAATGTTGTGGATAATATCAACTCCGGTCAATGACCATTAATATGGTAGGGGCGGGTTCACCAACAATACTCGCCAATAATTGACCATCTCAAAAACCCGCCCCGGCCCAAGTATCGCAGTAAATCAACCGGATTTGATCTAAATTTCTAATCAGCATCTTTCGACGTATCTGGTAGGGGAGGGTTTAGCCCACAATCCATGATACTTTCGACGTATCTGGTAGGGGAGGGTTTAGCCCATAATCCATGATACAAAGCAATTTATCAAAGCAAAACCCTCCCTCCCCATCTTTCGACGTATCTGGTAGGGGAGGGTTTAGCCGAAAATCCATGATACAAGGCAGTTTATCAAAGCAAAACCCTCCCTCCACATCTTTCGACGTATCTGGTAGGGGAGGGTTTAGCCGAAAATCCATGATATAAAGCAATTTATCAAAGCAAAACCCTCCCTCCCCACTAGATATTTTGGGTAAGTTATGACAAATAAATTTGTCGTAAGTCTTCTAAACCCTCAACTGTTAACAACCTAGAAGTTATAGTTTGCAGCAAATTCAGATCGTCAATGGCAGAAATTTCTCCAAAAATCTCTAACCCGGAACTTCCAAACTTAAGCTGTAAACCTAACTGAATTCCTTGCAATAAAGCTTGTTTCGTCTGATTTTGAGCCTCAGTTAATTGTGACTGAGATTCAGTTAACTGTAACTGAGATTCAGTTAATTGTGACTGAGATTCAGTTAACTGTAACTGAGTTTGAGAGAGTCTGGCGGCTAATTCCTCCACAGTAGGAATAACATTACCCTCAGCATCGCACCATCTTAACCAAGTATCATTGACGCTTTCAAAGACACCACGCCAGAGGGTTAAACCTAGATCGACTAAGGGAAACCAAGTATCGGTTTTCGGTACGTAACGCCCGCCTTGTAATTGAAAAATCTGTAAAGGGCGATCGCTCAATTCACTGAGAGGATCGTAAACAACATAATACATTACACCCATCAGGGCATAATCAGTAAATTTACTACCCAGTTCATTCCCCGGAGTCGGAGAAACAATTTCGATCGCAATTTCTGGAGGTTTGCCAAATTCCCAGAGTAAATAGGAACGAACATCTCGCCTATCCCAACTATCCGCAACAGTCACATTTAAACTGAGGAATATATCAGGAACAATCGCCGGATGGCGGACAGTACGGAATATACCCACATTGGCTGCGACAATGAAAGGAATACCATCATTTAACTCATATCCAGAAAGAACTTCCGTAAGCAGTCGCTGTTGTTTTTCGTTAATGAAACTATCCAAAGGAGTATCGTCTTCTTGTACGAGTTGTGTCGTATCCGGGTATTGACTGGGGTCAAGAGTTATCTGCTCAGACATGGCTGATTTTGCTAGGATTTAATCGAAATTAAGATTGAGCGATCGTCCTGCGATCATTTTATCTCAATCTGGGTATGTTGTGTCAACTGTTAACAACTTGTAGGGTAGTGACTGCACTCTCGCTATAGCGACTAAAAGCATACAAATACTTGACAAATGACACAATAATTGCTATAGCATAATATAAGCGTAAAGTTAATAGCAAAAGTCTGTAAAAATGCCTTATTTAACAGCAGCGAACGACATCAAATCACTCATCGCTAAATTTGCCCAAGCTAAAATCCTGTGGGTTGACACAGAAATAGCAGACTATAAATCCAACCCCAGATTATCTCTGATTCAAGTGTTAGCAGACTCCACCGATGCGACAGGAGATGCCACGTTTTTACTAGATGTATTAGATAAACCTGAATTGGCAAAAGATTTCATCAGCCAAATTATGGTAAATCCCAATATTGAAAAAGTCTTCCACAGCGCCAGCTATGACATCAGATTTTTGGGCAATGACGATGCCCAAAATGTCACTTGCACGTTGCAAATGGCTAGAAAGATTCCAGCTTACATTCTGCCATTACCCAACCAACAGCTCAAAACATTAATAGAAACACTTTGCGGCATTGCTTATGTAGATAAAACAGAACAAAGCGGCGACTGGGCAAACCGTCCCCTGACTCAAAAGCAGCTAGAATATGCCAAGATGGACGCGGTTTATTTAGCCAAAGTGCATCAGCGCCTGCGAGAAATCCTTGCCCAATGTTACCCCGAACCGGCAAGGGAAAACTTGATAGCCTTGGGGGCAAAATATCAGGAAATAGAGGCTCAATGGAAGCCGCTAGATTCAGAAATTGCTGAAGTTAAAGAACGATTTAAAGCGGCGATGATGGCGCAAAAGCTCAAAGATAGTGCTTATTTTCAGCTTGCCAGTTCGATAACGATGAAAGTGGATTTTATGACGCTGGCGAAACTAACGCAAACTGAGGGAATTGAGTTAAATTTTCCGGTGACGCTGACAAAAGAAATTCAAAAACAGTTAGGGGAAGTCATCGCTCATCCATCTTTGGAAGTTGAAGATATTGCTAGTTGGCGGTTGAATTCTATGATCAAGCAGGGTCGAAAATCAACTACTAAGAAAATTGTGCCGCAACCGGAAACTGAAGATTTAACAGGGTTGGGGAAAAGGTATCAAGAAATTTTGCCTGAATGGAAGTTGCTGGATTCAGAAGTTGAGCATCTGAAAGAGCGGATTAAAAAAGCAATGTTAGTGCAAAATAAGGGCAATACTCCTCATTTTAAGTTATCCAGTTCTTCGATTTTGAAGGTGGATTTTGCTAGCTTGGCTAAACTTGCGCTATCTGTGGGAGTTGAGTTAGATTTTATGGTGACGCTGACTCAATACATTCAAAGGCAGTTAGGGGATGCGATTAACAAAATTGATGTGCAAATTGAGTATATTACCAGTTGGCGGATGACGGCTAAGACTGTGGAAGATGAAGATGAGGAAATCCCGTTTTAACTACTAAAATATCACCTTTCCTCTCATTTTTCTGTGTTCTGTGGGGGTAGAGTGGAGATACGGGCAAAAAATACAGGATGTAAAGTTTTACAACAATGTCTGATCGCCGTGAGTTAGCGCTGCGCTTTGGCAAAACTTAAGATATGCTGAAGGTAACTGAATTGAGCAAAGGTGATGAAATTTAAAGTAACAGAACAAGGTGTAGTCATTCCCAAGAATTTTCTCAAGGGAGTTGAAGAGGTAGAAATTAGCCAGGAAAATAATATTATTTTTGTGAGCGTAACTAATCAGACATATCCAATTTTTGAGATAGGATGAACCCGGTAAACTGCGGGGTAGCGTGCTTTAGTGCTGAAGTGTTAAGAGATGTTGAAGAGTAATCCAGTAAAGCAGTATAGAGTGAGATACTACGGAAAAATAATAACTGAGGGTAAACATCTCCCATATAAATGAGCGCATGGCTCATCTATATGGAATGACGGCTGAGGAAATTAAAATTTTTATAGAAGATTAAATGCTATGGAAAGTTTTGAAAAAAATGGAATATGGTTTCTTCCCGAAAGTCCAGATAGACAAATAACTGGTACATTAGTATTTTCACCCGATCAGGAACCCAGACTAAATTTAGTTGGAGAATTGAGAGAACTTGATCTTCAAGAAAAATTTGAAAGCGATATTAGATATCCTCTTGTACATGGTTATCTAATAGGTGATTCCGGCACTTCCGAAGAAGTAACGCTTTGTAATTCTTACCAAAAAAATGAATTAAAAACAGGAGTTCCCACCAGTGAATTATATCCTAAATTCATACTAAAAGGTTATCATTTTTCATCTTTAGATGAAATCGAATTTCAACACATAATTGTTCAATACGATTACTTACAAAAATGGGTTAATTTACCCAATTTTGAAATTGATTGTATTCCGCATCATAACCAAGCAAATACTTACAAAGAAATCATTGTTAACCAAAAAGTTAATGAACCAATTGAGATAGGCAAAATAAATGATTGCTCTATTACTATTATTGATATACCTTTTTTAAACCCACAATATGTTCAGTTAACAAATAAGTTGGCAACTTTTGGACGAAAATGGAATAGCAGTGAAATCTTAATAAAAGAACAAAAAAAGATTCTAATAAAACCTGACAGCCCTAAAAATTTTAAATTTTTTTTAGATATTGTTGATTTAATACAGGAGTTTTTAACTTTTGGTTGTGGACAAATTATTCTACCATTTAAGATTGAAACAACCATTATTGCTAATAATCAAGAATTGGAAACTCAGCTTTTTAATGGAGCTTGGAGGGTAATTCAAACTGAAAGACAAAGGCCGTTTCAGATTAATATTTTCTATAAAGTTACTTCTCCTTTGATTAATAAAGTATCTTTTAATGCTAGTTTAATTCTGTTCAAATTTACAGACATTAGAGAAAGCTCAGCAACAGTTTTAAATAATTGGCAAAATATTAGAGAAAAAATATCATCAATTATTCAAATCTACTTGGGGTTATACTATATTCCTGTTCGCTATAAGAGTGATTTATTTTTGGATCTAGCTCAAGCAATTGAAGGGTTTCATAGAATTTATTGTGAAGGAAATTATTGTGATAATGACACATTCAAAAAAATTGAAGAAAAGCTAAAAGAGACATTTTCTTCAGAACTAAAAAAATATGATATTGATGAAGCTTATTATGAGTCTTTACTAAGAAAAACAGAATATTGGAATGAATACTCTTTAAAAGAAAGGTTAGAAGATTTTTTGTATGATGGAAGTATATTATGGAAAATATATTTTTTAAAATGGACGCTAGAATCAAGCTCATATAGTTTATTGCGTTATGCTTATTCTCACTTAATATACTATTCGGAAAATAATTTTTCTAGTTGCTTACCTGATAATTTTTTTATATCAAATGAGGACAAAGAAAATTTCATCAAACAAGTTAGAGACACAAGAGGTTTTTTAACTCATCCTAGTTCTGATTCAAAGTCGAAGAAAAAAAGTAAACATATAGTATCTGGTAATGAATTAGAAAATTTAATACGTAAGCTCAAAATCATTCTGGAAATTTGTTTACTAAAATCACTAGGACTTGATTCGTCAAAGATTAAGGCGTGGACTCGTTCACGCCATCTCCTCTGATAAATCACACATATTTAACCAAGGTGGGCATTTGCCCACCCTACTTGCTACTTACCTACTGTGAAATACTCATTTTTAGCATACACGCTAATCACTAGATCTTACCCCCCCAACCCCCCCTTAGTAAGGGGGGGCTAAGACTTCATCTATAGCACATCTTTAGAAAAATGGTATTAGCACCAATTTCCTCAGCAGTGGCCGCTTTTGCTTCCATTTCATCGGGGATAAGTCCGGTTGAACCGATGTAGAAAACTAGCGGGGAAACTTTCTCGCTGTACACTTTTTCGGCGTAGGTTTCGAGTTGCTCGTTTGCACTAGCTAACGCAGCTACAAACTCGTCTCGATTAACATCTTCTTCCTGCCATTTCGCTTGCAGAAGCCGCAGCAAGCTGTCTGCACCAACTTTGGCTAAGGTAGCGGCAACAATTCCGTTATTCTCTAACCCCAGAAACTCATCGATATATCAAAAGTTTGATAGACATAGATTTGGCGCTCACCACAAAAAAATTATACCCATAATCAGCAAGGCCCATCATTCCAATCTGGATGAGGCTCTTTAGTTTTGAATTAAAATAAATTTTTTAGTTTAATAAGTGCCTTACTTCAGTGATATGAATCACAAACATCTAGCGATTTCTGTCATATTAACTATACTTAATAATCACTAGAGTAGGAACTCTATTTGGTTCTGGTAACCTATAAATAGCCCAAAAATGAGTAAATAATCACAAAAAGTATGACTATTGTAAATTTTACATTAACAGGCTATCAAATCCTCGATCGCATTTATGCGGGCAATCGCACCCTAGTTTATCGCGGAACTCGCCTCTGCGACAAACGGCCCGTCGCCATCAAAGTCTTGCATAGCGACTATCCTAGCTTCAGCGAACTCGTGCAATTTCGCAATCAATATACCATTGCCAAAAACCTCAACTTGCCCGGAATTATCCAAACCTACGGCTTGGAAGCCTACCAAAACAGCTATGCGCTAGTAATGGAAGACTTCGGTGGAATCTCTCTAAAACAATGGATGGAACAAGGGGAAACTCCACCCGATTTAATCGATTTTTTGCAAGTGGCGATCGAGATCAGCAACACCTTAGATATATTATCCCGCCACCGGATAATTCACAAAGACATTAAACCAGCCAATATTTTAATTAATCCCCAAACAAAACAAGTCAAACTAATTGACTTTAGCATCGCATCTTTGTTACCGAGAGAAACTCAAACCCTGATGAATCCTAACGTACTCGAAGGCACATTAGGCTATTTGTCACCCGAACAAACCGGCAGGATGAATCGCGGCATTGATTATCGAACTGATTTCTATTCTTTGGGTGTGACTTTTTATGAATTGCTGGCGGGAGAGTTGCCGTTTCAATCCCACGATGCGATGGAATTGGTACACTCCCATATTGCCAAACAACCGCTATCACTGCATAAAATCAATCCGCAAATCCCGCCGATAGTCTCAGAGATTGTCAGCAAATTGATGGCGAAAAATGCTGAAAACCGCTATCAGAGCGCGTTAGGACTGAAATTTGATTTAGAATTTTGTTGGAGTCAATTACAACAATGTGGTAAATTAGAGCGTTTTGCGATCGGGAGTAGGGATTTGTGCGATCGCTTCAGCATACCAGAAAAACTCTACGGTCGCGAAATCGAAGTAGAAACCCTACTTTCCGCCTTTGAGCGCGTCAGTAGCGGCACAACTGAAATGATGCTAGTAGCTGGTTTTTCAGGGATTGGGAAAACCGTTGTAGTTAACGAAATTCACAAACCAATTGTGCGGCAGCGGGGTTATTTCATTAAAGGCAAATTCGACCAATTTAACCGCAATATTCCATTCTTAGCATTTGTGCAAGCATTTCGAGATTTAATGGGACAATTGTTGAGTGAAAGTGACAAAAAGTTAGAAAAATGGCAAACTCAAATATTGCAAGCACTGGGCGATAACGGGCTAGTTATTGTTGAAGTAATTCCCGAACTAGAAAAAATCATCGGCAAGCAACCACCCGCAATCGAACTTTCAGGAACTGCGGCACAAAATAGGTTTAATTTGCTGTTCCAAAACTTTATTAGAATATTTACTGCCAAAGAGCATCCGCTGGTGATATTTTTGGATGACTTGCAATGGGCAGATTCCGCCTCGTTACAGTTAATACAACTGCTGATGTCCGAATCAGAAACAAGCTATTTATTAGTAATTGGTGCCTACCGAGATAATGAAGTCTCGCCAGCACATCCGCTGATGCTGACACTGGATACAGTGGTGAAAGCTGGGGCAACGGTAAATACGATTGCGCTGCAACCGTTGAGCTCAGAAAGTCTCAATTATTTGGTGGCTGATACGCTCAATTGCGATCCAGAGTTGGCAATACCATTGACTAATTTGGTGGCACAAAAAACTCAAGGAAATCCATTTTTTGCTACGCAGTTTCTCAAAGCACTGTATCAGGATAGATTGATTAATTTTACCCCCCCAACCCCAACCCCCCTTTCATCTCCCCTTAGTAAGGGGGGAGAGAGGGAGGCTGCGGGGGGGTGGCAATGCGATATTGTTCGAGTTAGGGAAGCGGCACTGACAGAGGATGTGGTGGAGTTTATGGCGTTGCAGTTGCAAAAATTGCCGCCAGCGACTCAGAATGTGTTGAAGTTAGCGGCTTGTATTGGGAATCAGTTTGATTTGGGGACTTTGGCAGTAATTTCTGAGCAATTGGCAACGGAAACGGCGGCGGATTTGTGGAAGGCTTTGCAAGAAGGGTTAATCTTGCCGGAAACTGAAATCTACAAGTTTTATGTAGGGGCAGAAAGAGGGGATGAGGCTGAAAATTTGGAGGTGGTAAATTACAAGTTTTTGCACGATCGCGTTCAGCAAGCGGCCTATTCTTTAATTCCAGAACAAGAACGATCGCGCGTTCACTATCACATAGGACAATTGCTGCTCCAGCAAAGTTCACCCGCAGCTATAGAAGAGCAAATTTTTTCAGTAGTCAATCAGTTGAATTATGGGATTGCGCTGATTGAAGACCAAACACAACGCGACGATCTGGCACAACTCAACTTCAAGGCTTGCCGTAAAGCCAGAGCCGCCACCGCCTATCAAGCTGCTCGCGAGTATGCTGCTGTGGGATTATCCGTGTTGGGAGAGGATGCTTGGCAACAGCAGTATGAAATGACCCTCGCTCTGCATGAATTAGCGGCGGAAGTGGCTTCTTTGTGTGGTGATTTTGAGATGATGGAACAGTTGATTGAGATTGTCACTGAACAGGCACAATCCTTACTAGAAAAGGTCAATGTTTACCGAATTAGAATTCAATCTAATATCTCCCAGACTAAATTGACCGAAGCCATCGCGATCGCCCAACAGATCCTGCAACAGCTTGGCGTAACTTTTCCAGAAATACCCACGCCGACAGATATTGAACAGGAAATCCAAGAGATTAGGGAACTCATTGGAGACAAAAAAATTGAAGATTTTGTTCACCTACCTCTGATGATAGATGCGAATAAACTCGCAATTATGCAGATTGCCAGCAGCATCATGTCAGCAGCTTACGCCTGCGGATCTCCCTTATTTCCATTAGTGATTTCCTTGTCAGTAAAACTATCCCTTCGGTACGGAAACGTACCTGTTTCAGGTCTTAGCTATGCTTGCTACGGCATCATTTTGTGTAATCTGTTGCAAGATATAAATACAGCGACACAGTTTGGTGATTTAGCACTTCAGGTCGTCTTAAAACTGGATGCTAAAGCTACTAAACCTGAAATGTTATTGGTGCTAGGAATGTTCGTCGGGCACCGTAAATATCATATCAAAGATACCTTACCGCTCTTGAGCGAGGGTTACAGGAGTGCCCTAGAAGTCGGAAACCAGGAATTTGTCGGACATAATGCTAATATTTTTGGTTACAATTCTTTTTGGTGCGGTCAACCCCTTGCCACGTTGGAGCAGGATACGCGCACCTACTGCAATGGTTTGGTACAACTTAAGCAATCGATCACAGCCAATTACTGCCGGATCTATTGGCAATTTATTTTAAATTTACTGGGTTTGGCAGAGCATCCCACCATTTTGTCGGGAGAAGTTCTCCAAGAAACGGAATTTCTACCCATGCTGCTGTCTGCCAATGACCTATTTGGGTTGTATAATTTCTATTTGGATAAGCTAAGCCTTTGCTTTTTATTTGGGGAACTTGAGTCAGCCAACAATTATGCACTCTTAGCTAGAAATTATTTAATCGCTGCTGCGGGAACTGTTGGCGAACCTGCGTTTTATCTCTATGATTCTCTGATTGCTATGGCATTGTTGAGTCAACCGTCAGATGAGAAAACAGAAGCATTAGAGCGGGTGGCACAAAACCAAACGCAGTTACGGCACTGGGCGCACTATGCTCCTATGAATTATCAACATAAGTTGGATTTGGTGTCAGCCGAAAAATTTCGGGTGTTAGGGAAGAATTATGAAGCAGGCGATTTGTACGATCGCGCGATCGCCGGTGCAAAAGCCAACGAATACATCCAAGAAGAAGCTCTGGCTAACGAACTAGCAGCTAAATTCTACCTCGACTGGGGCAAACAAAAAGTCGCCGCAGGCTATATGCAAGAAGCCTACTACTGTTATGCAAAATGGGGAGCAAAAGCTAAAATAGATGATTTAGAACAACGCTATTCCCAACTTCTTACTCCCATATTGCAGGCAAAACAAAACCGTTATGCCATCAGCGAAACAACCCTCCAAACAATCCATAATCCATCAATTTTACATCAAACTATCCAAACAACTCAATCTAGCAGCAATATTTCCGAAGCCCTCGATTTCGCGGCCATTATCAAAGCCTCCCAAGCTTTATCGAGTGAAATTGAATTAGAAAAATTGCTGGCGGCACTGATGTGCGTGTTGAGCGAAAATGCCGGCGCAACAAAAGCAGTTCTGCTGTTGCATAAGGATGGGAATCTCGCAGTCGAAGCTGTAGCCTGCCTCAAGGAAAATGTCATCTCAATGTCTGTACCGCAGTCAGCCAGCGAAGAGGTTCCGGCTGCTGTGGTTAACTATGTTAAGCGCACTTTAACAACTGCGGTTTTGAATAATGCAGCAGCACAAAACAATTTTATGTCAGAGCCGTATTTGATGGAGAAAAAGCCCCAAAGTTTGCTATGCGCGCCGATTTTGCATCAGGGTAAATTAATCGGGTTGCTGTATTTAGAAAATAACTGGACAAGTGGGGCATTTACGGGCGATCGCATTGAAGTCATCCAACTGTTGTGCGCCCAAGCAGCTATTTCTCTCGAAAATGCGCGCTTGTACCAACAATCTCAAGCTTATGCAGGAGAATTAGAACGATCGCTCCTTGATTTACAGCAAGCCCAGTTACAAATAGTGCAAAGCGAAAAAATGTCCGCCTTGGGCAATCTTGTCGCGGGTGTCGCCCACGAAATCAACAATCCAGTCGGCTTTATTGCGGGTAATTTGACAGAAGCAAATGCTGGCTTTAATGATATAATTAGCCACTTAAAATTATATCAAGAAAAATTTCCAAATCCCGGCGCAGAAATTGAACGAGATGCTGAGGATATTGATTTGGAGTATACCTTAGCAGATTTGCCGAAGATGCTGTCGTCGATGAAAGTGGGGTGCGATCGCATTCGCGGCATTAGCACCAGCCTCCGCACCTTCTCCAGAGCCGATAAAGACTACAAAGTTCCCTTTAATATCCATGAAGGGATTGATAGCACTATTTTAATTTTGAAACACCGGCTGAAAGCTAACGAACATCGTCCCGCAATTGAAGTCGTCACAGACTACGGGAATCTACCGAAAATCGAATGTTTTCCTGGTCAACTTAATCAAGTTTTTATGAATTTGCTGGCAAATGCGATCGATGCCTTGGAAGAGTCAAATCAAAGCCGCAGTTTTACCGAAATTGAAGCGAATCCTAACACGATCGCGGTTCGGAGCAGTTTGGAGGGCGATCGCCACATCAAAATTACAATTGCCGATAACGGTGCGGGGATGAGTGAATCTGTAAAACAGCGGATTTTTGACCATTTATTTACTACAAAAGCTGTGGGTAAAGGTACTGGGTTGGGATTGGCGATCGCCCGTCAGATAGTAGTCGAAACCCACGGCGGCACAATTGAGGTGAACTCCCATCAGGGAGAGGGAACTGAATTTGCGATCGTTTTACCTGTTAGCGAACAAAAATAGAAGCCATTCGTCATTTAATAAAATAGGTTCGTAGCGCGGACTTTAGTCCGCTGAAATTGATGCGGACTGAAGTCCGCACTACAAACCTATTGACCGATCGCCCATCAAGACAATCGCAGCCATCTCCCCCACTCCTAGGCAAGATGGCCAAAATCTCAACTATGCTAACGTAGGCAAGCAGCAACGCCTTGTCACGCAGGCGATTGACATACTTTAAAACAATTTATTTGATTTAGGAGCGGTGTATCCCTATGGCAAATCTGATCGGCACAGACAGCAACGACTTTATTTTAGGAACTCCGCAGGGCGATCGAATTCGCGCTTTAGATGGCGATGACACGCTCCTGGGCGCCAGTGGAGATGACACCCTAGAGGGGGACGCGGGCAACGACCAACTGCTCGGAGGCGACGGAGGAGATTCGCTGTTTGGGGGCGAAGGAAATGACGAACTCATTGGCAACCAAGGCCGCGATTTTGCTTTAGGCGGAAACGGCGACGACTCAATTCTCGGCGGTTTGGGCAACGACGTCCTCGAAGGCAACGACGGGTTAGACACTGTATTCGGAGATGCCGGCGACGACGTGGTTAGGGGTAACGCGGGCTTTGATGTGATTGCCGGCGGTACTGGCAATGACAGCTTGGTGGGGGGTGACGGCGACGATTCGGTGTTCGGGAATGCTGATGACGATTTTCTCTACGGGGATTCGGGGAATGATTCTCTCAACGGCGGTAGCGGCGGAGATCAACTGTTTGGCGGTGACGACAACGACTATCTCCTCGGTGCCGACGGTGACGACACTTTGTATGGCAATGACGGCAATGATTCGCTCTTCGGTGACTCCGGCAACGACCAAATATTCGGGGGCAAGGCTGACGATACGGTTTTTGGCGGCAGCGGTTCCGATACGCTTCGCGGCGATTTAGGCGATGACTCGGTACTGGGAGATGAAGGCAACGACTTCCTCTTCGGTGGCAAAGGTAATGATGTTCTAGACGGCGGTTTTGGCGATGATTCCTTGGCCGGTGGTCTCGGTGACGATACAATTCTGGGCAGTTTCGGTAATGACAATTTATTTGGGGCAGAGGGTAATGATTCTCTGATCGGAGGTGAGGGTTCGGATACTCTGACTGGCGGTAGCGGCAGCGATGTCTTTGGATTGGGATCGGGCCCGGGAAGTTTGGTTTTAATTACTGATTACAATGAGGCAGAGGATTTCTTTGGACTGCCGAGCACTTTATCTTTCAGTCAACTGCAAGTCAGCCAAGGTAACGGCGCAAATCTCAGAGATACTGTAATTACGATCGACGGCAAGCTGTTAGCAATTTTGATAGACACTCCATCGGCGCTGATTGATGCCAATGATTTTATCTCTGTGAGCGCGACGTCTAGCCCCAGGCCGACGACTACGACTACGACTACGACTACGACTACGACTACGATAGGAACTCCGACTCCGACTCCGACTTCGGAGACGACTCCGACTCCGGCGACGACTCCGACTCCGGTAACAACTCCGACTCCGGCGACGACTCCGACTCCGGTAACAACTCCGACTCCGGCGACGACTCCGACTCCGGCGACAACTCCGACTCCGGCGACAACTCCGACTCCGGCGACAACTCCGACTCCGGTAACAACTCCGACTCCGGCGACGACTCCGACTCCGGTTACGACTCCGACTGCTTCGAGGATTCCGACTGCGCCGACTATTACGGTGCCTGATTCGATGGTGTCAATTAGTTCGATCGCCCCGACTCCTAATCCTGGGCTGTTGCCAATGCCTGGCCAGACGCAGATTTTTCCTTCGATGCTGCCGAGTCCGACACCCGTACCTCCTACACCTTTCGGGTTCTAGGTGCGCGAGGGCAGCTCAGTTATGAGTTTTGAGTTAATGTCAAACTCAGCAACTCAAAACTCATAACTCATAACTGATCGCTCATGCTATTTAAGCTCTTGCTCAGTCTCGGCCGAGTCGTTTTCAGGCTCGGCGGGATCGTATTCTAGGGGAGATAATTGTTGGCTGTACCCCAAGAGCGATCGAAGTTTCATGCGCTGGATGTAAGGCCAGCCGCCATTGGCTTCAATATTCCTGATCAGTTTGTACAGTGCTTGGCGGTTGTCGGGAAAAGACGCTTGAAACAAACCGTCCCGAATTTCCTGGTGCGAAGCTTCCAAACCTCGCAGCAAAGCCAACAGCAGCACGCTGTCTCCCTGACAACTTTCGGCTAAAGTCCGAATCGCCTGTGTCAGCGATTGCAGTTGAGACTGCAACTTTTCTGACTCTAAATTTTTGCCGTTGTCCATACCGCTGCTTCCTTTGAAATCTACAAGGCGTTTTTCTCAAGCCGCTTGTGTCAACCGACTAATCGAGCTAGTGGCGATCGTAAATGATTTGTACATATGTAGGGGTAGTGCCCCCGTGCCTACCCCCAGCGTAAACTAAAGAGGGCAACCACGGGGGGTTGCCCCTACAAGAATTACACTGATGAACGGACTGTTATAGTCTGGATAATGATTTAGGATTGCTATAGTGGCGATCGGCATTCGAGGCTAGGAGCAACGTAACTTAAGTTGGTTGACCTAAGCAATATTAATTTGCAACTCAAGTCAGGAAAAGAGCACAACCCGTCGTACCATGTGTATTGGGCGACGATCCGAAAATTTTGAGAAATCCTAAGTCAAAGCTTAATTTTACCGCAGTAGCTCGACTGTTTGAGTCTAAGCTGGTGATGGCTTTCGGATGGTTGCACGGGCCAGGCCTGCCCGCGAGCAATTGTATTTTGCTCGAAACAGGCCTTTTTCTTAATATAATCCGATGTTGGAGATTGATGTTGGCAATGAAATACCGTGCTTTAATTGTTGCACTTTTAGCATTTTGCATGAGTGCGCTGGTTGCTTGTTCTTCGGCTCCTGATACAACGGTGGCGACTACCGAGTTACTCACCTACGACCAGATAAGAGGTACTGGATTGGCAAATAACTGCCCTAGTTTGGCAGAAACTTCTCGCGGCTCGATCCCTATTGAAGCGGGCGCAACCTATAAACTGACTGGTATGTGTTTGCAGCCCACAACTTATTTTGTGAAGGAAGAGCCAGTAAACAAACGCCAAGAGGCAGAATATGTGCCTGGTAAAGTGCTGACTCGGTTCACGTCGAGCATTGACCAAGTTCAAGGTACGCTCGATGTTGGTAATGATGGGACTCTGACTTTTACAGAAGAAGATGGCTTGGACTTTCAAGCAATTACGATTCTGTTACCGGGCGGAGAGCAAGTACCTTTCTTGTTCACTATTAAAGAACTGGTAGCCAGTTCCGAGCCTGGAGTGGTTGCTATCAATACTTCCACCGATTTGCGAGGGGAATTTAACGTTCCTTCTTACCGCAGCGGTAGCTTTTTAGACCCTAAAGCTCGCGGGGTAGCCTCGGGCTATGACCATGCTGTAGCGCTTCCGGCTACTGACAACTCCAAACTCAAACGCTCTAATGTGAAGCTGGCTGACACCAAAACCAAGGCGGGCAAAATTTCTCTGCAAGTTGCTAAAGTCAACAGCGCCACTGGCGAAATAGGCGGGATTTTTGAAAGCAGACAGACTTCTGATACTGATTTGGGAGCTAGACCTGCTTTGGATGTGAAAATTCGCGGTTTGTTTTACGCTCGCATTGAGCCTTCTGTTTCGTAAAATTGGCTTTTTGGATCGATCGAACTAGAGCAGTTTTTTTGCCTAAAGCTACTGCTCGCCCTTCATTAGCCAACAGTCTTTAGCAATATCACTGAAGACTGTTGACTAATGAATAAATTTATGATTAAACTATGATTGAGTTGCAATTTATTAAGAGACGATTTTTTATTATTTAAAGTATTGCATTAAAACCGCTTTCAGCTTATAATGCGGTGTGAAAAAATTCCGGTTAAATTTGACTTCCTACTTTGGGATAATTCAGTTCAAATCCCTGCGCCTTCCCAAAATCAAACTCGCGTGTCCGCTGTCACAGCGATTAAGTGCTAGGATTACACCACCTCTAAATATTTTTTTTTAAGCTAGATTGGAAACTAGATATAAAGCAACATCAGTCCTCTGCTCTACCAACCCTTATGCCGCCATGTCTACCACAGCCCCGAACGAGCTAAAAAACGAAAATTTGCAATTGTTGCGCGAGTACCAAGATTCAGGCTCGAATGAAGTCCGCAATAAGTTAGTTCAACTGAATATTGGACTGGTGAGAAAAGAAGTTTACCACTGGCTCAACCAGTGCGGTGAAAGCTACGACGATTTGCAGCAAGTCGGGTGTATAGGGTTGATCAGGGCGATCGAGCGATTCGATCTGTCGAAGGGACACGCTTTTAGTTCCTTTGCAGTTCCCTACATTCGGGGCGAAATTCAACACTACTTGCGAGACAAAAGCCCTTCGGTGCGAGTTCCGCGCCACTGGCTGTCCCTGGAACGCAAGTCTGTCGCAGCAATCAAGGATTTGCAGGTGCAGTTCAACCGCAAACCTACGGATGCAGAAGTAGCAGCAGTGCTTGAGGTTTCTGTTGAAGAATGGCGAGAAATTAAGTTGGCCCACCTCAACCGATCGCCTCTGAGTTTGGACGCGCCGGTGCAGGATGAAGATGAGGGGGCGAC
>JBBSNU010000019.1:0-17387 GCA_038260455.1 Chroococcales cyanobacterium
AGCTTGCCTACGCCGTAATTCATGGAGTAGAAGTTAGAGGACAAAGGGGAAACTACACTACGCAACGTCTTAAGTTTAACTCCAATTAGGTAACTTAATGTTTTGTTACATAGATAGGTTTTTTCCCGCCTACTTACTTAATTAGTCGCAAAGCTGACAGATGGTTCATTGCTTTTAAATATGAGATTGAACAGCCATCAGTAGAAATTAATCGCCCTGTCGTCGGAGTTGACATCGGCATCAAAGAATTAGCCGTTTGTTCTAACGGTCAAATCTTTGCCAACCCCAAAGCTTATCGTCGGATGAGTCGCAAAATGAAACGCCTACAACGACGTGTCAGTAAGCGAGTCAAGGGTTCCAACAACCGAAAAAAAGCAATCTCAAAGTTGGCTAAACTGCACTTGAAAGTGTCGAATATCCGAAAGGATGCTATTCACAAACTGACAACTTACCTTGCCAAAAGCCACAGCGAGGTAAAGATTGAAGACTTACACGTTAAGGCGTTTCTCAAGAATCACAAGCTAGCTGGTGCGATTGCTGATTGCGGAATGTACGAATTCAAACGTCAACTTGAATATAAAACTCAAAAGTTCAGCTCTAAATTGACGCTCGTAGATCGATTCTTTCCTAGTAGTCAAATCTGTTCAAGTTGCTGCAATAATAGGATAAGTATGCCATTGAAAGTTCGAGTTTTTGAATGTCCTGATTGTGGGAATATTCAAGACAGAGATTTGAACGCAGCGAAAAATATAGAACGTTGGTTTGAAGGTATTTTTGTACCAGAACGTTCGGAATTGGCGGTGAGTTCCACTCCAGTCAGCCTGTGGAGTAGATAAACCCGATAACAGTCATGTTGTCGCTACGAAAGAAACAGGAAGTTAACACCAAAATGACCCATGTCCAGTTAAGTCTAGACTTGGGTAGCTATGGGTAAGTTTAATAGAACGGAACAAATAATCAATCACCAATTACCAATTACCAATCACCAATACCCAATACCCAATACCCAATGCCCAATGCCTCATTCCCCAATGCCCAATGCCCCATTCCCCATGCCCAATGCCCAATGGCCAATGCCCAATGCCAATAATTATTTTAGAGAAACTTGCCAGCCTTTTTCTGCTTTTTTTAGCTTGAGAGAAGTGCATGATTGCAAAAAATTAGGGAATTTTCTACCGAGATTAAAGTCTTTAATTGTTTGGGTAATTTGTTTGCCGTATTGCCTTTGAAATTCGCTGCCTACATTGGAGAGAAATACAGAATTTTGAGGAGAGTTGTCGGTTAAGTCGCTAACTATTTTGACTATAGCTTTTTCCAAGTCTTCGAGAGAATTAATATCTGTTAAGCTGGTCGGTGCTGCTTGGGTGTGATTCACATTGTCTTTGTTAAGTATGGGCGGTGGTGGGGGCAATTTAACTTCAAAGATAGTGACATAAGTTTGAGATTTTTCTGAGGGTTTGTGAAGAACAAAATCGGTGGGATATTTGAGAAATATATCTCTGGTTTTAGTTCCTGGGAGATGCTGGGTAACTATTTGGTTTAGAACTAAACCGTAATTTTCGGTAAATAAAGCTGAAATTGTGGAAATTTTTATCCACTGAGCGGAGGTGCGTTTTTGCTCTTTTTTGATTAATTCTTTGAGCTGAATAACTAATTGTTCTATGGGTGTTATTTCGGGTAAAGTCACGAGGGAATGGGTTTCAACTTGTCCGGTTTTGCTGTTTAAAACTATGATTTTATCTGTTTGCTTGCGGACTTGAAATACGGTTAATCCGTGGGCTTGCAGTGTATTGCTGAGGTGGGTGAGGGCCCGATCGGACGAACAGACAAAAATCTCCTTGGCTGTGGGATAATGTACGAAAATCGATGCGCCGACTGTCGCCATTTTTAAGTCGGCGCTGTCTTTTCCGGGGGGCACGTGAATCAGTTGATAGCCGCGCTGATGAAATTCGGCATCTTTTTTGCCCATGCTGCGCCAGTTGGCAAAGGCTACTTTGATTTGGATGGGATAGTGGCAAATTCCTTCTAGGAATTTTTCGGTTTCGATGGTGAGTTGCAAGTTTTCGACATCTAGCAGCAAGATGGCAATGCCGACAGGAAGCGAATGTGTTTCATTTGCGGTGGGATTTGGAGGTTTTGGGGAATCTGAGTTTGGTGATTTAGCTGGTGCTATTTTGGATTCGGCTAGCTGCTGAATTTTGGCAAATAATTTGCTGAATTGAGATGAATTAATGAATTCTGGAATCAGCAGAATTTGGAGATATTTTTTCGCAGTCAGCAGCAGGGAATCTGTATCGCTGGCTAATTTGAAACTTTTGGTCAATTTTTCAATCAAAACTGACTGAAAATCAGGTTTGGCCCAGGGGGTTTTCCTGTATTTTTCAGCTATCCATTCGGGATGTTGTTCCTGAATGGTAATTAGGGTTTGAGCGATATAGCGACTGATGGCGCTGAATGCGACTGATTCTTGAGTGGCTAGGAAGGAAGTTCGATCGGGCATGGCCCTCTACAATGCGGGATGGTGTCTCAATCTATCATAATGTTAGTTTCTCTGTGACTGTCGGACGATCGCCCGCCAAATCCAACCGGCAGCAATTAACGCCAGCCCAGTCAGCCAAATTTTCGTCTCCACCCAGAAAGCCAGAAACAGACACGCAGCCAATCCAACCCAAGCCAGCCACTGCGGGTAAAGCCTTTGGGCGGGGGAAAGTTGCAGCGCGGCTCCGTTGGTGATAGCGTAGTAGATCAAAACGCTAAAGGCGCTGAATGACCAAGTGGTTTTGACATCGCCGACTAAAATTAAAAGTGCGATCGTAATTTCGACAAATACCACAGCCACATAGGGCGTTGTACCCGAGGGATTCAGCCGCGCCAAGACTCGCGGCACATCCAAGCGCCGCCCCATCGCCAGCCAGACGCGCGACAGCCCTAAAATTAAGTTCAGCAAGACTCCCAGCATGGCAGTAATTGCGCCGACGGCTAGCAGTTGCGAAACTCCGGGAATTCGGAAATTGCGGGCGGTGACTTCCAAGGGTGCGGCAGTGGTGGCTGTTTGCAGGGACAATTTATCAACACCTCCCACGCCAACAAATACTATTGCTACCGCCATATAAAGCAGCATTGTCACTACCAAAGTGAAAATTATGGCTTTGGGAATAGTTTTTTGTGGTTCTCGTACTTCCTCGCTCATGGTGGCGATGCGCCCGTAACCTGTGTAGGCAACAAACATTAGGGCGGTGGCGTGGAGGATGGACGCGATCGAGCTATCATTCTGTAGCGCGGACATTTTTTCCCACCTTACCTCTGGCAAACCTGCAGCGATAAAGACAGCCAGAGATAAGAGTGTAACTGAGACTGTGACAGTATTGGCAATATTCGATCGCCTGATTCCCGTCAAGACAATGAAAGTTAGGGCTGCGAGGGCGATTAATGCTGTTAGGATCAGGTAAGTGCGATCGGCAACACCAACGGCATTCAAAAAATACCCCGCAAAACCCAAAGCAGCAGTAGCCGCCGAAGCCGTTTTAGCTAACAGAAACATCCAGCCCGCCGTAAAACCCAGCCAAGGATTCAGATATTTGTAACCATATTCATAAGTACCGCCGCTAACCGGATGATTGGCCGCTAATTGAGCGCTGTTAAGTCCATTGCAAACAGCAACTAAAGCCGCAATAGCCACAGCCACAATCACTCCCGGCCCCGCAATTTGCGCCGCAATCCCGATACTCACAAATACTCCCGTGCCCACAATCGAGCCCAGGCCCATGAGAGTTGCGCCAAAAACACCTAATTCTCGTTTTAGCAATGGTGAAGACATATAGCCGAATGTTGAAGGAAGAAGGAAGAAGGAAGAAGGAAGAAGGAAGAAGGAAGAAGGAAGAAGAAAATTGCAACTTCCCGCAATGGTTTCAGCAATTAATAATATTAATTCCGCTCTTCATCGGAATTAATATTATCTCTCTCGTCTCCCTCTGTGTTCTCTGTGTTCTCTGCGGTTAAATCATTCCGATGCAACCGGAAACGATATAACGTCCGGTTGAACCTTGGCGGTTTCCATAACTATAGCAGGCAAGATGCCTGCTCCACAAAAATATTTGCCTGTTGTGGAACAGGCATCTTACCTGTTCTGAAAGAGGTTCAAGGTGTAAGCAAGTAAATCCACTTAGTTAAAAGTAAGATACAGATGGCTAAAAAGCTTGCTGTATAAACATTCTTCCTTCTTCCTTCTTCCGACTTCCATCGGACTTCTACTTATTAACCGAAACGGCCTTGAATGTAATCCCTTGTACTTGGATTACTTGCAGAAGTAAAAATCCGACTTGTCGGCCCAAATTCCACCATGCGGCCGATGCGACTTTCATCAGTATTAAAAAATGCCGTGTAATCAGAAACACGAGCCGCCTGCTGCATATTGTGCGTCACAATCACCACAGTTAACTGTTGGCGCAGAGTCTGAAATAACTCCTCAATCTTCATCGTAGAAATCGGATCAAGAGCCGAACAAGGTTCATCCATCAGCAAAATTTTCGGCTTCACAGCCAAAGCACGAGCAATACAAAGTCGCTGCTGCTGTCCACCGGAAATTCCCTGTGCTGATTTCTTTAAATTATCTTTGACTTCATCCCAAAGCGCCGCACTTTTCAGGGCAGATTCCACCACTTCATCTAATTCTGCTTTACTCTTTTTGCCAAAAATTCTGACTCCGTAAGCAATATTATCGTAGATGCTCAGCGGAAAAGGATTCGGTCTTTGAAACACCATCCCAATTTGGCGACGCAGACTGTTAATATTGACTTTTGGACTGTAAATATTCTGTCCAAAAAACTCAACTCTTCCTTCTATTTTAACTTTTCCCTCCAATTCACCAATCCGGTTGAGAGCTTTCAGAAAGGTAGATTTTCCGCAACCGGAAGGGCCAATAATCGCCGTAACTTGTGGGTGAGGAATATTCATCGATAAGTTTTCAAGAACTTTGTGAGTTCCGTAATAAAAACTTAAGTCCTGAACCCGCAAAGCTGGCATGGCATTGGGGTCGATTTCCGGGGTGGAATCTTCTAGGAATTGCTCTGTATAATTTTCCGCTTTCAAGTTAGCTTTAGGTTTCATTATTTGCGCTTTATCCTATTAGTATTAGACTTTAAAATACGGATAAATAGTTAACTATTTATCCCTGATTTCTTTTTTATTCTCAGTTGCAGAAAAGGGGAGTAATTTATCTATTTTGCAAGCGTTTACGTGTCACTGCACGGGATGCCAAGCTAGCAATCAAAACTATTCCCAAAAGGACTGAGGCAGCAGTCCAGGCTAATTCATTCTGCTCTTTGTAAGGAGAACTGGCATAATTGTATATTAATACTGACATAGAAGGAGTCGGAGTCAGTAGTGTTCCTGGAATTTCTTGGAGTTTCGAGATAGTTTCTGCACCAATCGGAGACTGAGATATTTCTCCCAATTTTTCAATTAAAGGAGGCCAAAATTGGCTGGACAAGGCAGTTACGATTAGCGGTGCGGTTTCCCCAGCGGCACGGGAAGCCGCTAGCAAAACGCCTGTGGTAATTGTTGGGAGTGCTGCTGGAATTATAATCTTAAAGATAGTTTGAAAGCGTCCGGCTCCCAAACCTCCTGAAGCGAGGCGGTAAGAAGTAGGGACTATCTTTAATGCTTGTTCTGTTGTCAGCGCGACAACGGGAAGCATAATGATACCCAGAGCGATACCCCCAGCTAATCCTGAAAATACTTTGGTGGTAACGACAATTAAAGCGTAGGTAAAGACACCGACAACGATGGAGGGAACGCTGCTGAGAATGACGGTGATAAAGCGGATGGTATTTGCAATCGCCCTATTTTCTCTACCAAACTCTGACAAAAATATTCCCGTCATTACGCCGATTGGGACGCTAAATAACGTAGCAATTCCTACCATTAATGCTGTGCCAAGAATCGCATTAGCAAAGCCGTTTGGCTGGTCTTCAACTCCGACTGGTGCTGGCAGAGCAACTAAAACTTCCCAGCTCAAATGTGTTAATCCTTCCCCCAGAATTTTGTACAAAATAGCGAACAGAGGCAGCAAAGCCAAAGCTGTAAAGGCAAAGGCAATAACTGTCATTCCTTGGCTAAAAAAGTTTCTGCCTAGGGACAGGGGGTTGTAGATTTCTGCATCAAGAATAGTTTGTGTGTTTTTTGCTTGAGTCATCCGATTTTATATTTTATATTTTATATTTTATATCGATCAATTTGATCGATCTGGAGGCTTGTTCTCAGTAAATAGCGATGCTTGTGACCAAATTGGTTTGGAAGATTTTAATTATTGGCTCCCTTGACACCGATTAGCTGAACCAACAATACTGCAACTGCGTTCACCAATAGGGTGATGACAAATAGAATTAGCGCTAAATACATTAAAGAGCCGATGTGTAGCGGTTCTTGAGCTTCCCGAAATTGACTTGCCAAAACTGCGGGAATTGAGTATGCCGGGGCGAGGATAGATGGATTGATTTGAATGGAGTTACCAATGACCATTGTGACTGCCATTGTTTCGCCTAAAGCACGTCCCAATGCCAAGATGGTTGCTCCAATAATTCCCGAACTAGCTGCTGGTAATAATAACTTAAATATTGTTTCCCAACGGGTTGCTCCGAGGGACATGGAAGCACTTCGCAAATCTACGGGAACTGACATCAACACATCGCGGCTAATGGCGGCTACTGTTGGCAAGATCATAATTGATAAAAGTATCCCAGCGGGCAACATTCCTGGGCCCAAGGGTTCGCTGCTGAACAGGGGAAACCAACTGAAATTGTTAAATAGTGATTGCTGTAATGGTAACAAAAATGGGATGAGAACGAAGATTCCCCAAAGTCCAACTATGACGCTGGGAATGGCTGAGATTAATTCAACCATGAATCCCAAGGGCGATCGCACCCAAGCAGGCAAAAAGTTCTCGCTGGTAACTATAGCCACTGAAAGTCCTAGAGGAAGTGCGATGATAATGGCGATCGCAGAACTAATCACAGTACCATAAATAAACGGTAAAGCCCCAAACTGCAATTCGCCGATATCCCACTTGGGATTCCACAAGAATGAGAGTCCAAATTTACTGATAGCAGGCCAAGCATCCTTAAAAATGATCGCGCTCATCCAAAACAGCGTACCCGCTGTCGCTATAGCAAAACCCCATACAAATATTGTAAATCCTGACTCCAGCCACAAACCCTCACCCTTCGTATCAGTCAAGTCTAATGCTGTAGTTTTTGCTGTCTGCTGGTTAGTGAATTTTTCCGGTTGCTTGGCAAAATTGGTCATACCCTAAGTTACTGCGTAAACAGTGAAATATTTGCTTGATGGACGAGTAATTGTAGTAGATAGATTGTAAGGTACGCTTCGGCGCACCTTACCCCTGAAAAGTTATGAGTTTTGAGTCATAGTTATTTAACTCGTAACTCGCCGCAATCGACTAAATCAACCTTTGGCAAGCACACTTTGATTGACTGTTTGAATTACCTTTTGAGCTGTAGCCGAAGGAATTGAAGTAAACTCTAGCTGTTTGTTGATACCTTGGCCTGTAGTCATCACCCAATTAACCATCTTTTTAACAGCCTCGGCTTTCGCAGCAGGATACTGTTTGTAGATTAACAGCCAAGTCAAGCCAACAATCGGATAACCGTCGGTGGGATTTCCTTCCACTAAGAAGAAGTTTGCTGGGAATGTTTCCCCTACAAAAGCTTTCTCTGCTTCTGCCAAGCTAGGATCTACAAATCGGCCTTTTCTATTTTGAATAAATGCCGTTTGGAGCTTGTTTTGCCGAGCGTAAGTATCTTGAACGTAGCCAATTGCACCCGCCGTTTGTCTGACCAAACCTGCTACACCAGCGTTTCCTTGACCGCTAATAGGGCTTCCCGGCCAGCTTGGTTGAGCGGCGCCTTTGATGCTGCTGCCGATCGCCTGCAAGTGATTAGCAAAAATAAAGGTTGTACCGCTGCCATCTGCCCGTACAGCTACTCGAATCGCAGTATTTGGCAAATTTTTAGCTTGTCCGGCAATCCCGGCGATTTTCGCATCGTTCCAGCGAGTAATTTTGCCTTCAAAGATGCCTTTCATGGCATTGGAGTTCAACCGTAAATTGTTTACCCCAGGCAAGTTGTAAATAACTGCAACAGCCCCACCAGCAGTGGGAACAGCAATGACGCCCCGCTTTACCTGACCTATTTGTGCAGGAGTCAGCGGCGCGTCGCTACCTGCGAAGTCAACAGTACCTGCAATTAATGCTTTGATGCCAGCACCACTGCCAGTTGCTTCGTAGTTTACAGTAATTTGATTTGCACTTCTCATTTGGGAGAAGTAGCGATCGTACAAAGGTTTAGGAAAAGTTGCTCCCGAACCGTTTAGTGTCACCGCAGCTACAGCGGAACTAATCAAACTTAGCGAAAATGCTGCTACTGCTAGCGTAACTATAAAGCCACGTCGCCAGCCTTTAGTGAAAAAAACCATAACTCCTCCTCCTCAATATCAATAGCAGACTTTACAAATCTCTCCCATAGGATAGACTGAAATCTCCAAGTAAAAACAAGGAAAATAATAAGCTTGTTTTAAATTATGGTTAACATTAGATTAAGTTTTTAATGATTAAAAAATGGCGGCAAAAACGATAACCTTTCTTTAATATATGGTTAACATTAGCAGGACTTACGCAGGGTACATTTCAGTTTTGCATTTGTAGTGCTGTAGAGAGCACGCGAGCTCTCTACAGCACGCGAGCGGGGACGCTCGCACTGTAAAAAAAACAATCCTTTTTGCGATGCCGGAGATGCTCTTATTACGCACTCCTGACCGAAGAAACCGGGTTTTTTACTAAATCGGCAGGTCACAATCAAGTTTTTTCGTACACAAACCCGGTTCACGATCCCCTGCAAAAGTCCTAATTAGATTAAAAAGATGAGCCTGGGGCGATCGCCACTTGATACCCCTTACCTTTCTTCTGCACTTTAAATGTTGGGCACGACTGCAAAAAATCAGGAAATGGGCTGTCTAATTTGAGCGCTTTCAGTTTTTTAGTAATTGGTTGCCCGTATTGCTTTTTAAATTCGCTTGCTACGTGGGGAATCGGAATAAAGCTGCCGGGAGATTGAGCAGTTAACGCTCTCACAATCTTTGCTAAATGTGCTTCCAGGGCGGCAGGAGAGTCAGTTTTTGACGGCGCATCTTTTTGAGCGATCGCCACTTGATGTTCGCTGCCATTTAAGGTCAGTTGAAAAACCGAAGCTCGCGACTGCAAAAATTTTATCAAACTGGAATTAGCCAAAAAATGTTTTACAATTAAATCGGCATGGCACTCATAGGTGTTGAAAAATTTTCTCTTAATTTTTACCACAGAAATAGCATCCTCTTTCGACTCAACTACCGCCGCCTCAATCATTTCTAAAAGTATCTTTTCTAAAGCATCCAGCGAATCAATAGCCGTGGAATTGAGAGCAGCTATTGTTTGTGGGGTGGCAATATTTTGATTAACAGCAAGAGGAGGTAAAGGTTCTTTCGCCGCCTGGGTAATTTCCTTTTCGGCGGACTGCAACATTGCTGCTGCATTATTATAACTTGTAGAATTAAATGCGAGAGTGCGACGCTCTTGAAAAAGCTCAGCTACACTAGAAAACTGAGCTATCCGCTCGTCGATAGATTTGTGTTCAGCCTTCAACAACTCGGAAATTTGATTTGCCAAATCCTCCAAACTCGGAATTTCCATTTCCCTGTCGCAAGAATAGTGCTTGCTCTCGCCAGTCAGACGATTTTCCACAGACAAGATAGCACTTTGCCGTCGCACCCGAAACACAGTCAATCCCTGATTTTGCAACTGATTGCAAAGGTGATTTAACAAACCGTCAGAAGAACAAACAAAAACTTGTCTGACATCCCGATATCGATATAAAATAGCAGCGCCAAAAGCAATCATCTTACCATCAGCGCTGTTAGAACCGCCCGGAGCGTGAATTAGTTCGTAACCCCGATCGTACAGTTCAGCATCCAGCTTACCGATGCTGGGGTTTTTCCAGTTAGCAAAAGCAATCTTAACTTGCAGGGGATAGCCGCACAGACTAGCTAAAAACTTTTCTGTATTTGTGTCGAGTTTCAAGTTTTCTGCATCTAACAGCAAAATCGCAATTCCCCGATCGAACTCTGTGGCGGTTTCCGGGGCGATCCTCTTCGTTGATGAGCCTCCCGTAGGGGCGGGCTTTCCTTCGGATCGCTTCGAAGGAGCTAACGTACTTTCCGCGCATTTGCGGCTGGAGGCCCCATAGCCCGACTGCTCGATGAATTGCTTGCCGCAAGCTTTGCACAGATAGCGCTGCACGCCGCGGGGACGACCGTTTTTACGAACTTGCTCAGATTCGCATCGAGGACATTTCATTAACCCATTATGCAGCCTACTGCCAAACCGAACAAGGCATTACCTATCTTCTTCTCTCTCTTCCTTCGTGTCCTTTGCGTCTTCGCGGTTCGTTAAATAGATATTCTTTCAGCGGTTCGAGAGTAACTTGCGACGGTCGATCGCCTCATAATAACAAAAGAACGTTAACAATTCTTAAAAAAAAATGGCTAGAGACTTGCGGGGATTCCTAAAACTGCTAGAAGACAGGGGACAACTGCGCCGGATTAGCGCCTTAGTCGATTCCGACCTCGAAATTGCCGAAATTTCCAACCAAATGCTGGTCAAAGGCGGCCCCGGATTGCTGTTTGAAAACGTCAAAGGGGCAGAATTCCCCGTCGCGATTAACCTGTTGGGCACGGAAGAACGGGTTTGCTGGGCGATGAACATGGAAAAGCCGATCGAACTAGAAGAGCTCGGCAAAAAATTGGGAATGCTACAACAGCCAAAACCGCCCAAAAAGATATCCCAAGCCATAGAATTCGGCAAAGTCCTGTTCGACGTAGTGAAAGCCAAACCAGGCCGCGACTTCTTCCCAGCTTGTCAGCAAGTGGTATTTGAGGGAGAAGGCGTGGATTTGAACAAAATCCCGATGATTCGCCCCTATCCGGGAGATGCGGGCAAAATCATCACCCTCGGTTTGGTAATTACCAAGGATTGCGAAACCGGTACGCCGAATGTGGGTGTTTATCGGTTGCAATTGCAGTCAAAAAACACGATGACTGTACACTGGTTATCTGTCCGGGGCGGCGCGCGACACTTGCGGAAAGCGGCGCAGGCTGGTAAAAAGTTGGAAGTTGCGATCGCCCTGGGAGTTGACCCGCTGATCATTCTCGCCGCAGCCACACCGATTCCCGTTGACTTGTCAGAATGGTTATTTGCCGGACTTTACGGCGGTTCCGGCGTGCAATTGGCGAAGTGCAAAACAGTAGATTTAGAAGTACCTGCGGACTCGGAAATCGTGTTAGAAGGAACGATTACACCGGGGGAAGTTTTGCCAGACGGGCCCTTTGGCGACCACATGGGTTATTACGGCGGCGTGGAAGATTCGCCGCTAGTTCGGTTTAACTGCATGACGCACCGCAAAGACCCGATTTATCTGACCACATTTAGCGGGCGGCCGCCGAAGGAAGAAGCTATGATGGCGATCGCGCTTAACCGCATTTATACCCCTATTTTGCGGCAGCAAGTATCGGAAATTGTCGATTTCTTCTTACCAATGGAAGCGCTGAGTTACAAAGCCGCAATTATCTCCATTGATAAAGCATATCCGGGTCAAGCGCGCAGGGCTGCTTTAGCATTTTGGAGCGCATTGCCGCAGTTTACTTACACTAAGTTTGTGATTGTTGTCGATAAAAGTATCAACATTCGCGATCCGCGTCAAGTAGTGTGGGCAATTAGCTCTAAAGTTGACCCAGTTCGAGATGTATTTATTTTGCCAAATACGCCCTTTGATAGTTTGGATTTTGCCAGTGAAAAGATTGGTTTGGGCGGCAGAATGGGGATTGATGCTACTACGAAGATGCCGCCGGAAACGGATCACGAATGGGGGGAACCTTTGGAGTCCGATCCTGATATGGTGGCGATGGTAGAAAGGCGTTGGGCGGAGTACGGTTTGGCCGATTTGAATTTGGGTGAAGTCGATCCGAATTTGTTTGGATATGAGATGAGGTAGTCGTCGTAGGGTGTGTCGCCACAGAAAAGTCCTGAAAGTCGATCGACAATCTCATAGCGACGCACCTCACAAACAGTCAGCGGTAGGGTGCGTCAGGAAAGGTAATTCTCAATCATCACGGACAATCTCATTCTGACGCACCAGCTAATAAATGGTGCGTCAGCTATGAGATTGTGAGTTTTTCCTAAACATCTTCGTAGCTGACGCACCCTACTTAACTGCTGAAAATCTAATTCTGACACACCATGTATTTCGGGCGTGCGTCAGTTGTGAGATTGTGAATTTTTATCGAAAATTTCACGCTTCTGACGCACCCTACTTGACTCTATACGCGAGTGAGAATGCCTGCGGGATTACCAGGGGAATCCTCAAAGATTGCTCCTCGGTTGATTAGGTCTTTTTTTAGCTCTTCGGTAATTCCTAAGTTATAGAAAAATCGAGTCTTCTCAACTTGGATAGCACTCAGGTCGGCATCGCTCAGGTCGGCACCGCTCAGATCGGCAACGTTCAGGTCGGCACTTCTCAGGTCGGCATCGCTCAGGTCTGCACTTCTCAGGTTGGCACCGCTCAGGTTGGCACCGCTCAGGTTGGCACCGCTCAGGTCGGCACCGCTCAGGTTGGCACCGCTCAGGTTGGCACCGCTCAGGTTGGCACCGCTCAGGTTGGCACCGCTCAGGTTGGCACCGCTCAGGTCGGCACGGCTCAGGTCGGCAACGCTCAGGTCGGCACTTCTGAGGTTAGCATCGCTCAGGTTGGCACTTCTGAGGTAGGCACGGATCAGGTTGGCACTGCTCAGGTCGGCACCGCTCAGGTTGGCACCGCTCAGGTTGGCAAAGCTCAGGTTGGCAACGCTCAGGTTGGCACCGCTCAGGTCGGCAACGCTCAGGTCGGCAACGCTCAGGTCGGCACTTCTCAGGTAGGTACCGCTCAGGTTGGCACGGCTCAGGTTGGCACGGCTCAGGTTGGCACGGCTCAGGGTGGCACCGCTCAGGTTGGCACCGCTCAGGTCGGCATCGCTCAGGTTGGCATCGCTCAGGTTGGCACGGCTCAGGGTGGCACGGCTCAGGGTGGCACTGCTCAGGTCGGCATCGCTCAGGTTGGCACTGCTCAGTTTGGCACCGCTCAGGTTGGTACTGCTCAGTTTGGTACGGCTCAGTTTGGCACGGCTCAGGTCGGCATCGCTCAGGTCGGCATCGCTCAGGTCGGCACCGCTCAGGTAGGCACCTCTCAGGTCGGCACCGCTCAGGTAAGCACCTCTCAGGTCGGCACCGCTCAGGTAGGCACCTCTCAGGTCGGCACCGCTCAGGTCGGCATCTCTCAGGTCGGCACCGCTCAGGTCGGCACCGCTCAGGTCGGAATCGCTTAAATCCGCCTCGCTCAATTTTGCACTGATTAGCCAAGCATTTCTCAAGTCAGCATCGCTTAAATCAGCACCAGTTAAGTCTCGCCCTATAGTTGGGTGAGTAACAATTTCCTCTACTAAACGCCATTTTTCTTCGCTGCTTTCGCCATCTTCCGAACTTTCACTTAATATTTGAACATCCTCGACAGGAAACCCATCTAGTTCTGTTAGTTCTCCTGACTTTATCTGAATTAAAAGTCGCTCAATATCTTCTTCAAACCCTTCTATGATTAATTTTATGCTGCCTTCTTGAATATTAGTGATATGTATACTATCACCTCCATATTTTTTGAGAATAGCTTCAAATATCTGGGGGTCTGAAATCAAACTTATATCACCCTGCAATGTGATTACAGCTTTGATTTTTTGACTTTGTTTATCTATAACAGTTACTTGGCGGCCAAGCATTTCCTGCTGTACTCCCTCTTCAAGATCAGGTCTAGAATTAACCTGAATTTTTATTGGTTCGTGATTTATTAGGCTCTCTTGTGTTATTCCTGCAATCTCTTGCCACTTTAATTTTAGTGCATCACATATTCTTTTAAATGAATCAAGCTGAATAGGGATTTGATTGAAAAAGTTGCTAACTGTGCTACGCGATAGGTGAGCTACGGCAAAGTTACTCTTAGAGTCAAAGCCTAGCCTGATTAAAGCTATTTCTGCTGTTTCTACACCTTGTTTAGAGGCAACAAGAGTAAATTTTTTCTTTTTTTTGCATGGGCTAGCGTCTGGCATTGATTACCTCAATTTCATAAAAACAATTCTTAGCGCAGTCATATCTAAAGCATAAGGCAATCATAGCAAAATCAAAAGAGAACAACAAGACAATCATTGCCTAGTCAAGGTTTCAGGGATTTGGCTTCACAATAAAAATATGAAATATACAGGTTCTCCGAAATCATGAATAACCAGCTAATCACCAACCCTCACTCCGCACTAGAAATGATTATTGTCAAAGAGCGCTTGCGCCAATCGCGTTATAGCTTTAACGCAGCTTTAGCAGCAACCGTACTCTCTACCTGCATTAGCCTTGTCGGTGCGGCACTCCTATTGTCAGGCAAAGTTACTGAAGGCGCTGTCACCACATCTAGCGGCATGGCTGTAAGTGTGGGTTGCTTGAAACTTGCCAAGGATGCAAACGATCGCCTTGACAGCATAACAAAAGAATTAATAGATGACACCAGGGAAACAGCCGAGATGCGATCTGAAAACGAACCGCGAAGACGCGAAGGGCGCGAAGGAAGAGAAAGAAAGCCCGATCGCACCTAATTTTCCAAAATCTCAACTAAATCTTCGATCGCAATATCGAACGCACGGGCCATCTTGTCCAATGCTGTGTAGTCTACAGTTGCCATGCCTGAAGAATTGGCATAGGTGATGATCGTGGTATATGGAATACCTGTTCTTTTGGATACTTCTGTCAGATTCCAACCCTTCTCTTGAGCAAATTCTCGAACTCGCAGCCTAATTCGTCCCATTCCCTCTTGACAACACACGAGTATTCGTGTTGAATATAAGCTATAAACAAGCGATCGCCCTCCGACCTGAGAAATCAAGAGCGATCGCCTTTCCTCAACAATCCACTTTCATGGACAGGATTCTCCTATGATACCAAAAGAATCGACCTATCGCGATCGACTTGTACCTTGGCATCTAATTCGCCATCTCCCCAACTGTCAGCGGTTAACAGTCGCCCGTTTCAGCCGCCGCCGTGATGCGGAATCTTACCTCAATGCACTCCGTCGCTTAATGCCCGCAGTCTCCCATACAATTGTTTTCGTGAATGCGCTGTCGCTAAATGAAACCAGCGTGTCAATTCCGATGCAATTGTCGATCGAATGTTAGGGCGATCGAACTGATATCTGGCGTTTGTTGGCACATTCCGGCAGGGGTTTAAACCCCTGCCTCATAGCGAAAGTCCACTTAAGTGGACTGAAAAAAAAGGATTAAAAAAAAGATTTCAGTTGAGATTTATTGCTTTTTTAGTCGTCTTCAGACGACTTTAGCTATGAGACGGGGGTTTAAACCCCCGGCGGACTGTTGCAATAAATGCAAGATGTGCGATCGCGCTTCCGGCAATTATTCTATTTTGTCAGAAGTGCGATCGGTCTATTGGGCAAATGCTTTGTTGCGCGATCGCCAATTACGATGAACATCTGTTCGATCGTTCGGACTTCAGTCCTCTTTTTAGGTATTAATTAAGATAGGACTAAAGTCCTTACTACAAACCTCATCAAATAGTTAAACATCCTGACTTTGCATCAACCGCTGCTTCAAACGCGCCGGATCTCCCCGATCGACAACTTGGCCCTTCTCCAACAAAAAAGCCCCATCACAATAATTCAACTCATCCAAACGATGAGTCACCCACAAAGCAGTAATCCCGCGATTTTTCACCAACCGCTGCACCGCCGCCACCAAATCCAACTGAGAATCAGGATCTAACAAAGCCGTGGGTTCATCCAACAGCAAAATTTCACAATGACGGGCGATCGCCCCAGCCAAAGCAATTCGCTGCTTCTGTCCCCCACTCAAAGCATAAATCGGCCGCCGCTGCAAATCCAGCAAATTCACAGCCTCCAAAGCCTCAGCCACCCTCTCGCGCACCTGAAGATTAGAAAGCTTTTCCTCCACCAAACCAAAAGCCACATCCGCACCCACCGTCGGCATCACCAACTGGTGATCCGGGTTTTGGAACACAAAACCCACACGCCCGCCCAGATCAATTTCGCCCGACTGGGGGTGCAGCAGCCCAGCCATCAGCCTCAGCAGCGTAGATTTGCCGCTACCGTTAGTACCCAAAAGCATCCAAAACTCGCCCTTGGGTACATCCAGAGAGCAACCTTGCAAAACTCGATCGCCCGACGGCCAGCAAAAACCCAAATCCCGCACCACAACGGCTGACTGGCTCATATCGGCACCAACACCCCCAGCCCTCATTCTCCTACTGTCGTCGAGACAAAACCGGGAGCCCTACCCGTAGAAGCAGTCCCCGATTTCTGAGAAATCACCACCCCAGAAATCTCGCTGCTGATGACAGCTACCTTTTTCTCAGTATTTTTCTCACAAGTAAGTTCCAAAATTTGCGGTTGGGAGTTACGCATTGCCTCTAAAACCTGCTGGTAAACAGCTTCAGCGTCCTCCACCGATTTCCGCTGCACCGACAGCGAGACGGGCGTGTTCTTCACAATCATGTCAATGCTGAACATATAGTCTTAAAAACCTAAGTTTGGAGCTCTATCCTCAGTATATATAGATGTAACGAAGTATTGTGTAGAAAAAACCCGGTTTCTCTAGCGCAATGCTCGTGAGCGCGCGCCGTGATTCCGGGGGAGCATCTGCGCGCCAGCATTTTAGCCGGCCCTCGGGAACTCGCGCGATCTCCTATAACCAGCGCTGTAGGAGGACAGCATTAAAATAAAAAAATGCTTTTTGCCAAGCCCCAGATGCTCCCATTCCCGGTTGATTCGAGAACTTCGAGAACTTCCGGGGACAAGTCAAAATCAGGAAGTTATTTAAGAAACACTTGCTTTTGTAAAGAATTACCTTTATAATTGTGAATACGGTAAAGAAAAGTAAACTCTGTTCATAATCCTACTTGTTTTCTGCTTAGCAGAGGCAACGGTAGCAGACTGATGATTAGAGAAAAATCCGTTGTAATTATATCTATTTGGAGATTTGCGTAAATGACAATCGCAGTCGGACGCGCCCAGACCGAAAGAGGCATCTTTGATGTACTCGACGACTGGCTAAAGCGCGATCGCTTCGTCTTCGTAGGCTGGTCTGGCATCCTGCTATTTCCCTGCGCCTACCTATCCATCGGTGGCTGGCTGACCGGCACCACCTTCGTCACATCCTGGTACACCCACGGTTTAGCCAGCTCCTACCTCGAA